>CAYPHJ010000070.1:0-24056 GCA_964410485.1 uncultured Syntrophobacteraceae bacterium | reverse complement strand
TCGTGAAGCATGCCATAGGCCAAACTGGCCAGGTGGTGCGGGCAAGCTCAATACAAAACAACGAGACGATCTTTCGGCATGCTGTGCACGTACTCGTTGAACTCGGTAACCGGGACAGAAATTGCGCCTAGAATATGGGCTTCGCGAAACTCTTGGGCTGTTCGCACATCAACAATGAGCGGCTTCTTTCCAGCTCGGATTTCCTGCACCAGCTCATTAATGGAAATGAAAGACGGAGTGACATTGGCCGGAAGTGACTGCTGCGCCAGTTGTGGATACTTCGACGGGTCGGCAGACACCGGCTGCGGCGCAACGGTAATCAGTGCGAACAGCCCAACGCAGGCGAGCGAGATGCGCCGGACTAACGGCATTGTTTGTTTCACAGGCTGCCTCCTCTTCCGTTTGCTTGTTTCTTTTCGGCACGACCAAGTTTCACGACATGTCCTTGGGTTTTCCGCTTTCCGTTTTCATCCTTCCGCGTCATGGCTTGTAGTTGCTGTATTGGGCCAGAGCATCGAGTGAGTGTGTTCCCGTGTAGCGCTGGCCATTGATAATCCAGGTCGGATAGCTCTGGATGTTGTTTTCTTTACAGACCGGAGCCAAAGCGCCTCTAGGTCCTCCGGGGCTGCATTCAACGTATGGCACGCGGCGCGAGGAGCCGCCAAAGAGTTCTTTTTGATCGTTACAATGGGGACACCAGGAGGCGCCGTAAAATTTAGCGTCGATCTGGGTTAAGTGCTCTGCCAACCCGCGGATCCATGGGTCCTCGGGCCGAGGGGCGTTGCCCCAATAACCGGCATAGTGAAAATGGAGCGCAACTACAACAATGGCAGCACCGCCCACACCCTTTGCAAGCCAGGGGCCCCAGACAAAGCCAGGTAAATTTTTTGGCCGCTGTAGTGTCACGGCGCCAAAGATAAGCGCCATTAGCGCGAGCGAGGTTAGACAGTAGGGACAGGCGGATTCCAAATAGAAAAACGACACGGAAGTGAGATACAGGCTGTAACCCAAGCCAAACAGCGACACCACCCACGCCGCTTTCCATTGATTGTCGGCGCGCTTATTCCACGCGATCGCGGCAAGTAAAGCATAGGTAAGAAAACCCCAGAACGAAGTTGGCAGGCCAAACAAAGTGGACCAACGGCTACTCAAAACAATGTCGCACGCGCTGCCGACGACGCAGCCAGCCACCGCACTTTCTTGCCACGCATTGTAAGTCAGGTAAGCCGTCAGTCCCATACCCAGCAACGCAAGGCCGAACAAAAGCCAGTTTGGACCGGTGGCAAAAGCCTGTGCTGCGGCTTGTCTTGTTGTTTTCCTGTTTTTGCCGCCTTTTGCCATTGAGCTACTCCTTTTACCTATTTAACAAGCTAATAGCGTCGGATCTTAGCCGCTCCAAAGCTTCGCTGTCGCGGCTATCGTAATAGCCTCGAATCCGGGCTTCTCGATCCACCAGGACAAACCTAGGACTGTGCAGGATCACGCCGCTGGTAGCAAAATCAGGAGCCGGAGCAGCGCTCAGACGAAAACCTTCTCGCACAAGACGCATGAGCTGCTCCTTGTCGCCCGTCAAGAACAGCCAGCGGGATTCATCGGCATTGAACCGCGCGGCATATTCGGCGAGCACCGCGGGCGTGTCTTGCTCGGGATCGACGGAGAACGAAACGAATCTAAGTTCCGCCTTGTCGTGCCATTTTTTCTGTAACTTCGCCAGTTCCGCGGATTGTAGGGGACAGGTATCCTGGCAAGTCGTATAGATGAAATCGGCAATCCAGACCGCGCCGCGGAGATCGGCAAGGTGAACCGTTTTGCTGCTGCGCTCAACCAGGGCAAAATCGGGCACTGCGCCATAGACGTTTAAGCCCTGAAGCGGTCTCTGATGCAAGCTCGTGAATGTTGGTCGCGGTCCCAATTTCAGCCACAAGGCTGTGCCGAGGACAACACCCAGGCAGAGGATGGACAACCCCAACAGGATCATTCGCGTTTTGGAAGAAACCATAGGTAACGAAAACCATGCAGATTGTAGCGATTAATTTACCCTTTGTGTAGAGGCACCTCAAGCCGGCGGAGCGCCGTCACCAGGGTTGCGCGCGGGTGCGCCGGCCTACGACTTTCAGGGGATTTTTTTATTGCATATACGCGTCGTTTGACTAAAATCGTCGGCACAAGGCCCGGTATGCGGAGGCGGGCCGTATCTGGCTGAACCTGGAACTGGTAAAAAAGCCGGTGCAGTGCCTGGAATACATCATCGTGCACGAGCTTGTGCATTTGCTTGAAAGACCTCACAACGAGCGCTTCAACGCCCTGATGAGCGAGTTTCTGCCACAATGGCGCATGCGGCGAGCCGAGCTGAATGCCGCTCCTCTGGCGCATGAGACGTGGAGTTACTAACTCGTAATTTGGTGAACAGTTTTTGCCCGAGTCCAATCGGCGGCTAGCCGGTCGGGAGCACCCCATTGGACGGTGGGTGTCAAGAGAAAAATACTTCTCCGTGAGCTCTGAAGATAAGGCAAAGTGGGCGGGCTAGGCTAAAGCGAGGCAATGATTTTAGACTCCAAAGCCTCCCCGGTAGTGAGGGCAGCTTCCCGGCGTATCGATGCGCGAGAGCCTCCTTCACTTCCACAGCCGCCGGTCGAAGTGGAAAGATACAGGTTTGTGGATCCGAATCCGCTTCATGTCGCGGTGCTTTGGATCGAGCAGATAATTGCGTTCCTCGGGTATGATCGCCGAAGGGACAGCCAGTATCGCGGTCGAGCCTCTTGCGGCCCATGCCGTCCCGATATCCTTCAAAGATTCTGGCGCTGGATAGTGCCGCCAGTTTTCTGGAAGGCTCGGCAGCTTTAAGACCTCAATAGGGATCGAATCCGGAACATTGGCCTGGATGGCCACAAGATCAGCTGGAACCATGTCGATCTCTAGATGGACCAAGAGTTCCAGCGCGGCTAGAGATAATGAACCGGAAGTGTAAATAACCGAGGTCCCTACATGATTCCAGCGGGCACCGTACAGGCGAGCCCCCTCCCCATCAAAACGGCGGTGCCTCCTGGAACAGAGACGCCAGATGCGCACTAGCTTACGACGCCGTGCTCGATTCGCCCCAAGATCTCCTCAATCTGACGGGTCCCGAGATCGCTGTCGATAAGATCCAGGGGGACACGGTTTCCTAGCGCCCGGTTGGGCCTCCGCAGCCACTGGGCTGCGGCTTCTTCGCTGCCCAAAGTGGCCGCTGCCACGGCGCTAATGCGCGCAAGCCTCAGCAGGCGGTCTGATTCATCTGCCTGCAGCCTCTGCTCCTTTTTTCGCCGGGCGATTGTTCTTTGCGGCAGATTGAGTGCTGCCGATGCCTCTTCGCGATCCAGCCCAAGTCTATCTATGACAGACTCAAGCGAGGCGTAAGGCAGACCTGACTTAACGGCGCCCCTGAGTTCGTCCAGATTTCGGATCCTTCGCTTCAAAACCCTTCTTCCTCCCAAAATTTCTACCAAAGCTTCTGTACGCAGCATCGCTTGGCCTCCGACATTGTGGCATCTATTCTAGTGCCAAGTGGCAAAAGAAGCAACCCGCGTAGCTAACGCCATGAAATTCTCACGCGGGCCAAGAGGAAAATGTCAATATAGGCAATCATTATTGTCAACAACCGCTGCCGAATTTACCGAAGATCGTCAAAGTATTGTCAAGGATAACCCCGAGAGATTGTCAAGCTGCTTGGTGCTTCTCTGCCGGTTAATCGAACAACGAAAACACCGATTTTTAACTGCGTATCGGTGACCGTCGCTTTACGCGCGGCTCAACGGACAGCCCTCGAAAGGGATATTGTAAATGCAACTCAGTTGCAATAAGTTGACCGCGTGAACCTGGCTGCTTTACTGCGGGCCGTTAGTGATAAGGGTCACCGTCTGACAAAGGCGCGAAGGCTGCTCCTCGCTATACTCTGGAGCAGCCGCCGGCCTCTTTCCGCGTCCGAAATCTTGGCCCGGTTCTCCAGAAGGAAGGTCAGTGTGGACAAGACGACGGTGTATCGAGAAATTGCTTTTCTAAAAACACTGGAGATGGTGCGGGAAATTCAATTTGGCGAAGGCCAGCAACGATACGAGCTGACTCCGGAGGATCATCATCACCATATCGTCTGCGTTCGTTGTCGCCGCGTCGATGACATCGTGTTGGAAAACGATCTCGATTCCGCGGAAAAAGAAATCGCCCGACTGAAGAGCTTTAGGGTCATGAGCCACTCGCTCGAGTTCTTCGGCCTGTGTGCGAGGTGCCAGTGATCCCGTGACGGGACCGGTTCAAGGTTCCAAGTTCCAATGTTCAAGGTTGGGAGAGGATCTTGGAAACTGAAATCTTGAACTGGCTCCAGGGGAGAAAACCATGAATAGAAGAAGACAACGGCAGATAATCATTCTGATCGCCCTGTTGATCGCGGTTGCGTTTTTCGCGCGGCAGCTCTGGCGTGCGCAAACACCCCCGCCGCCACCGCCGAAAGCGACGGTGGCGGCGAGCTTTTATCCATTGGCCGAGTTTGCGCGACAGGTCGGCGGTGGTCGCGTCGAGGTGCTGAACATGACGCCGGTAGGGGTTGACCCTCACGAGTACGAACCCGCCGCGCAGGATATTGCAAGAATTCTCGATGCCCGTTTGTGGATCTTCAACGGGAGCGGATTCGATCCGTGGGCCGAGCGGCTCGTGCCTGATTTTGAAAGACGCGGCGCGCAGGTTCTCGACATGAGCCGACACGTAGAAAGGATCAAAAGCGTGCCTCTGACAACGGCAAAAGGCCATCACGCCCACTCCCATGCAGATGGTCACGCGCACGCACATGCCCACCAGCATGGGGACAGTCCGTGGGATCCTCACTACTGGCTCGACCCAGTCGAAGCGCAGCGACAGGTTGAGATCATTGCTACTCGGCTGTCTGAAATCGCTCCGGAGGAGGGCGATTTCTTCAAGGCAAATGCTCAGAGGTATAATTCATCGCTCGCGGAGCTCGATCGCAAATACAGTGAAGGCCTGCGCTCCTGTGAAAAAAGAACGGTGGTGATCTCCCACGCGGCCATCGGTTACCTGGTACGGCGCTACGACCTGAACATGGTTCCCATTGTTGCCGCGCCGGAGGCGGAACCGTCGCCCCGATGGCTGGCCGAAGTGAGTCGCGTTGCGCGAGAGCAGCGCGTGGACTACATCTTCTTTGAAAACCTCGCCAGCCCCAAGCTTGCAGAGACCGTGGCGCGAGAGATCGGTGCCCGCACCCTGGTTTTCCACCCGATCGAAGGTTTGACCAGAGAGGAAACGGAGCGGGGTCTGAATTACTTGACGCTTATGGAAGAGAACCTCTCCAACCTTCGCCTGGCGCTCAAATGCAAGTAGACGATAGGCTTCCTGTCATCGCGGTAGAAAATCTGACCTTTCGCTATGGGGCTGAGGCTGTGCTCGATGAAGTCTCGTTTTCCGTCAGGCGCGGGGAGTACCTGGGTATCATTGGTCCAAACGGGGGCGGAAAGTCGACGCTGTTGAAGGTCGTTCTGGGGCTGCTTACACCCAGTTCGGGGATGGTCCGATTGTTTGGCGAAGACCAAAAAAGATTTAAGGCCCGCTGGCGGGTCGGCTATCTGCCGCAAAGGAGCGCCCAGTTTGAGCTAAGGTTTCCAATCAGTGTCGAGGAAATCGTCAGCCAGGGCAGAGTCGCGCGGCTGGGATTGTTGCGCAATCCGGGATCGGAGGATTGGCACGCAATTGACAAAGCGATGCAAATTACCGAGACAGAGGCGCTGCGCAAGCGTTTGGTCGGCAGCCTATCCGGCGGAGAACTTCAAAGGGTGCTCATCGCCCGGGCTCTCGCCGCCGAACCCGACGTGTTGCTGTTGGACGAGCCGGCCGTAGGGATTGATCTGGTTTCTCAGGAAAAGTTTTATGCCTTCTTGCGCGAGCTGAATCAAAAATTCGGTTTGACGGTATTGTTTGTTTCCCATGATATCGATGTGTTGGTTTGCGAAGTCTCCTCTGTTCTGTGTCTCAACCGAAAATTGGTCTGTCATGGCCCTCCAAGCGACGTGCTTACAGAGCGCAATCTGCGAGCGGCTTACGGAAAAAATATTGGCTTTGTTGTTCATGGCCACTGAAGGGAAGAAATCGGAGCACTGTGTCGCAACGTCATTCTGAGGAGTGTAGCGACGAAGAATCTGTTTTTTTCTGGTCCAAAACGCGGGCAAAAGCGGATCCTTCGCTTTACTCAGGATGACAGTATTGGGGCAAATTGGTCGTTGCGACACAGAGTCTGCATAGAATGGGTGACGCTCATGTTTGAAATGTTCGAGTACGGTTTCATGGTACGGGCCTTCGTCGCCGGAACGATGGTTGCGTTGATCGCTCCGCACATTGGTGTGTTTCTCGTGCTCAGGAGACAGGCTTTCTTTTCCGATACTCTATCTCACATCGCCTTGCTAGGGGTAACAGTAGGTTTTCTCGCCGGCTTCGAGCCCGTTCTCATGGCGGTCATTGTCTCTGCTCTTTGCGCTGTGGGTATGGTCAGCTATCGTTTGAGGCAAAGAGTGTTTAGCGACGCGGTGTTGGCCCTGTTTCTCTACGGCAGCCTGGCCGCAGCGGTTATTTTAATGGGACTCGGGCGAGGGTCCAATATCGACCTTCTCGGATTTCTATTCGGCAGCATTGTTACGGTCCAAATGCAGGATCTCTATCTAATCGGCGTCCTCGGTCTGGTTGTCGTCTCGGTGGTGTGGCTCTTTTACAAAGAGCTTGTTTATGCCTCGTTTGACGAAGAAGCGGCAAAGGCCAGCGGCCTTCCCGTAGGCGTGCTCAACACCCTGCTGATTGTCCTTGCCGCTGTGGTCGTATCTTTGGCGATCCGTACCGTTGGCGCCCTGTTGATTGGCGCTCTCATTGTCATACCGGTGATCTCGGCCATACAATTGGCCAGGAGCTTTCGCCAAACGATACTATTCTCGATTGCTCTCGGGCTGCTTGCCGTCAACTGCGGGTTGTTTCTGTCCTATCATGCCGGGCTGGCCAGCGGCGCGATGATCGTTGCGGTAGCAATGACCCTCTTCCTGGGGAGTTGCTTGCTTTCGGCAGGGTGGAGGTCGTCGTAGGCAATAAGTTTCGCCTTTCGGGTCTCAGGTCTCATGTTCCCCTCCGGATGCGTGGACGAATCGTTGGGACGCGAGACTCGATGGCATTTCTTTCCCTAACTTGAGACCCGAGACGCGGGACCTGAAACTATTAACGGCTCGGTGGTCCGTCGCCAATGGTGATTTCTCCAGGCGCCTCGCCGCGTGCTGCCGTGAGATCCCTGCCAACGATGCCGGCGGAGATAATGAACTTGAAGGCGTCCTCGATGGAGAAATCGAGTTCGATCACATCGTCGGAAGACACAAGGATCAGGTACCCTGAGGTTGGATTGGGAGTTGTCGGGACAAAAACCGTGAGGAACCGGTTGCTCGAGACGAGATTAAGACGGTCTTCGCGCTCGCTGGACACAAGCCCCACGCTCCACAGACCCTGACGCGGATACTGCAGCAACACGACGCGCTGGAAGCTCCGAGCCGGCCCTTGGAACGTGTCGACTACCTGCTTTACGCTACTGTAGATCGTGCTGACTACCGGTACGCGCATCAATAATTGCTCGAAAGCCTGCAACATCTGCCGCCCTATGATGTTGGTACCGATCAAGCCCAGGGCGAAAATCACGCCCACCGAGAAAATCAAGTTGACAGCCACCAGTGCGGGATAGGGTATTTGCGTGACGCCGAAGACTCGAAAAAACCCGGTAACTACCGGCGCTCCTACTCCTGTAAAAAGATTGAACAAGAATGCCACCAGCACGTAAGTGATAAAAAGCGGAAGCAGGATCAACAGCCCGGCAATCAATGTGCGGCGGATGTAATGGCGTGTTTTTTCATCCATCATGATCCTCATTCGTTTTAAGCTCCTGTGAGAATGTTGTAGGTAGCGATACCAAGTCTAGCGTTGTTTTGGGGAAAATTCTCCTCTGTGGCCGGATAATGGATCGGCAACGCCTTTTGTGACCTCAGTCGAGCGTCGAACGCGCACTCGACCGCGCGCCTCCCGCAGCCATTCGGATAACTTTATCCCGATCTGCTCAGAGCGTAGCGCCTCGCGCGTCTTTTCGAATTGTTCTGGATCCGCAGGCTCCCGGCCCAAAAACTTCAATACCTCGGTTTCGGTAATAAAGACAAAACTGCGGAAGCGAAGCTCGATAAAGCGCTCCCAGCTGAGGTGTTGCGCGATCAGCTCACCTACCCATTGCCGCCCAATTCCATTTTCCTCCAACCACGCGTCGAACGTCGAAGCCCCGTTCCACTCGCGCTCGATGGTTTGCCAGTGGCGCTTCACCTCCTCAACTGTAGCTTGAATTCCCAATCCAACCGCCTCCAGCGTCACCAGCCTGGCGTCAATGAACTGCTCGATCTCAATCGGGGCGATCCGGGAGCCAGACGGCACCAACCCGAAAAAGCCGAGCCGTTTTGAAAGTCCGACATCGCTTGCCGTGATGGTGGTCCCGCCGACTTCAGCGAGGACCGTGTCGAGCACGGCGGCCGAGAGTAGCGGTGCCGTCAAAGTTTGCACCCAAAGCATCGTCAAGCCTAGAAAAAAAAGCGGCGGTTGCATCAAAAAGGATTTCCAACGGTAATGTAGAACTGGCGACGATCCTCACGCTGGATCGGGTTCAAAGCATAGGCGAAATCAACGCGTATTGGCCCGACCGGGGTTTTCATGCGCAAGCCAAAACCAAGACCGGAGCGAAACTCCGTTCCCAGAGCGCCGATATCCCGTGCGACGGTGCCGCTATCGAAGAACAGTGCTCCGCCGACAAAGCGCCAAAGCGGAAAGCGCCACTCGCCGTTCACAATCGCCAGGGCATTGCCGCCGCTGGGCTTGCGCGCGCTGTCCAGCGGCCCAACGCGGTTCTCACGATAGCCTCTGATGGTCGTGCTTCCACCCGCAAAAAAGCGGTCCTCAATGGGCACGTCCGCCGTGCCGGCAAATGGAGTCGCATAACCGAAGCGAGCAGAAAGGGCAAACACGGTCGGTGAGAGCCAATCAAAAAACCAGTTGGTTTGCAGCCTGGCCCTGAAAAAATTGACCTGGCTGCCAAATACGATGCCGCCAAGATCCAGTGCTAGGTTGTGAAAACTACCGCGTGCGGGATCCGGCGGGTTGTCCCGTCGATCCAATGTCAGGCCGGAAACGAGCCTGGCGATCACTTGGGAGCCGCGCTGTACATCGGCCTCGACCAGCGTTGGCTCCACGCGAAAACGCGTGACACGCTCCAGTCGATAGCTTGCATTGCCAGTCAGGCCGCGCACGAGTGTCGGAAGTAAATCTCGCTGCACTCCGACAGATGAGCCGAAGCGTTCCAAGTGGTACCCTAGCTCCTCGCGCCGTTCGCGAAATACCCCCCATTCCCCCAGTAGACGGTAGCCAATGAACCACGGATCACGAAACGTGAGATCCGTGCGGTCGCCGCGATTGCTCATTCTTTCGCGCATGATGAGGCTGCGGCCGGTGCCAAACAGGTTGTCGTGTCCAACTTCCACAAAGCCGCGCAATTGCTCTTCGGTGCTGTAGCCAAGGCCGAGATCCAAACGCCAGGGCTTTCGTTCGCGCACCAATACCTCGATGTCGGCGAAAGGCAGAGGCGCAGGGTGGAGCGGGCCGACTTGAACCACTTCAAATAGCCCGAGTTTGGTCAGCTCACGCTCCGCTTCAATCAGCGACTCGGGATTGAGCGGGTCGCCGGGGCGGACAGTGAACTCGCGCTGAATCACGTGTTCCCGGGTTTGGATCAATCCACTGATGGAAATCCGCCCCACCCGTGTCTGCGGTCCTTCCTGGATTCGGTAAATGAGCGCGACCCCTCCATTGCGATAAACCGGCTCCAGTTCAACGCTGGCTGCGTGAAAACCGCGTTGCGCGTAGAAGCGTCGTATAGCTGAGCGGCCGGCTTCGGCGTGCCGCTTGTTCCACCGCGTGTGTTCCCGGATACCGACGACTTTACGAATTTCTGGGGCGGGAATCACCTCGCTTCCCTCGATTTCAAGCTCGATGACATTCACTCGCGGTCCTTCGAAGACGGCTATGGCGATATCGACCAGGTGGCGGTCTTCCGAAAAGCTCAGCCGAGGGAGGCCAGTTTGGGCCTCAGGAAATCCCTCTGATTGAAGAAAAGAAACCAGGAGTTGCATGTCCAGTTCGAGAACGTCGGCGCGAAATACCCCAGCGCGTAAAAAACCGGCCGGACGGGTTTGCATCTGCTGGAGAAGCCGTCCGGCGTCAAAGGCGTGGTTGCCTGAGAATTGGATGGCACGCACGCGAACTTGTGGACCTTCATCAATGCTGAAGCGGATCACCTGACCCGGGTCCTCGGTCTGAAGTGTCGGCTTGACCGAGACGAAGTGATAACCTCTTTCCCTGTATTGAGCTTCCAATTGGCGCATGTTGACCTGCAACTCGATGTCGTCGACGACGCCGCTGTCCAGCAGTGTGAGCGTCTCCACGAGCACGCTAGCCGGCAATGAAGTGTTGCCAACAAACTCCACATCGTATCTCTCACCAGCGAACACCTCCAGGTGGACCTCGATTTCGTTCTTTTCCGGCCACAACAACGGCTCGCGCAATCCAACTCTAGCGGTGAAAAATCCAGTTTTTCGTAGATGCTCCTGAACCTTTCGCGCGCCTTCTTGAACCGTGCTCGCGCTATATGGGTTGCCGCGTCTCAAGGCAAAAGTTCGGATCAATTCCGAAGCCGGCAGCCCGGTTTGACCGTGAAAATGGATTGCGCCGATGCGGTAGCGATTTCCGGAACGCAAAATAAAAGTCACGTCTCTCGCGTTGGTCATGGGATCATCGGCGACTAGAACCGCCACCTCTGCCGCGTAGAAGCCCTCGGCTTTGTACAAAGACAGCAGATTGTTCCGCGCTTGATCGAGGCGTGATGGTTCTGCCGCTTCTCCGAGCGCGAGTCCGCAAGCCGCGGCCAGCTCAGCCAAATCCAGTGCCGTGTCGCCTTCCCAACGAATTGTCCGAACAAAAGGCACGCGCTCCAGGTGATAAACAAGGCGAATGCCATCCGGTTCTTCGATCGCCTCGACCCAGATCTGTGAGAAAAGACCGAGGTGCCACAGCCGATCGATGCTTTGTCGAATGAACCATCGCGACAGGAAAGTATCTGTCATCGGCCCGATGGCCTGCAGTACCGATTCTTTGGGCAACTGATGCCGTGAAGCCAGCTCGATGCTCTTAATCACAGGCGAAACCGCAGCGCGCCCCAGGGCAAAGGTCGAGAGGGAACATTCGCATGCGGCGGCCAAAGCCAGTGCCGGGACAATTCTGCGCCAGAATCTCATCTGAATCGAAGCCGCAAGATAAGGTCGCCGCCAAAGCCACCGCGAAAATCCTGCTCTCCCGCGAGCAGCAAAGGACCAAAGAGTTGATATTCGACCCGCAACTTCCGCCCCTGACCGCCCCCAAGATCCTGGGAATAGACTATAAGGGCTCGCTCGGTAAGTCGTGTCCCAGCGCGCAACATGCCCAAAGACTCTCCTGTAGTCTCAAACTCGAGCACGTCCAATCCGACTCTTCCGGCTGCAGTCCCGAGACCTAAAAAATCTCTGACCAGGAGCTGAGCTGCCTCGCTAGCCAGGACGCCGGCGCCGAAACGCTCGCGCGTGACACCGAATGTGACTAGCGCGAGGATGTCTTCTTGGGGCAGTGGAGGAACCGAAGAAAGAATAACCGTTAGATCTTCGGTGCGACCGGTGATATGGACGGTCACATCGTAGGACTGAATGCGCGCCTTGCCGGTGACATCGAGAACGGGATTAATCTGGCGCGGATCGGTAAAGCGAGCGGTGGCGGAAGTCAGGGCAAAGCGATTGTTGCGCAAGATGATCTGACCCTCGGAGGCGCGGGCAATGCCGAACAACACGGGGTTCGCGAGAGTCCCCTGGAGAGTTAGATTGCCGCCGATGCGCAGTCGCGCCATGCTGTTGCGCACGATCAGGTTGTCCTCGAGTTTCAACGAGACTTGCAAGGGTAGGCTCACTCCCAACTTGGAGGTGTCCGCGGCGCCCGCCATGATCAGAGAGGTAACGGGCGAGATCTCACGGGTGTAACTACCGCGCAGAAGGCGTGCTTCGCCGCGCAGCTGGCGAACCGAAGCATCGCCCACCAGTTCGAGGTCCGCATCCCAGACCGTATTCAGGCCCGGAGCGAACTCAGCCGGAACGCTGCGGGCATCGACCAGCAGCTGATAGGCGCCAATGGCAAATTCTCTGAGGCTGACTTCCCCGCGCGCTCTTATGCTGCCGCCGGCCACCTGCGTCGATAGCTTCAGTAGTCGAAAAGCGCGCGGCGAGAAGGCAAACTCGGCCTCGACTTCCCGAAATGTCTCATTGAAGTCTCTGAGCAGCACCGTACCTTGCAAAACTTTTCCCTGACCGCTCGGACTGGGCGCATTAAGGGAGCCGGCGATCACGCTGTTCAACGCGAGAATTCCTTCCGCCTTATCGATTTCCGGCCGCAGGGCAGCCAACTGCGCCAGAGGCAATTTTGCCGCAATATTGAGATTCAACGTCCCGTTTGTTTGTACGCTTCCCGCGAGAGTCATGCTACCTAAACGAGAGTGCAATCGGGCTTGACGAACTTCCACCTCGTTGTTGGCGAGCTGGAAAACGGCCGGGCCGGCGTTCTCCCAGGCTTCGCCGGCAATCCGCAGCCGCAGGCGATCAAGCCGCAGGTTTCCTTCGGCTGCGGCTGGATCGCTGAACGGCAGATGAATCAGTGCCATTCCCCAAAGCCTGCCTTCCTCGAGGTGAATCGCTTCCGGCAGCGCCGGCCGCAACATCGGAGTAATGTTCAGTTCTTCAAATTGTATGTGAGTCGTCAGCCGGCCGTTTTTTCGCCACGCGCCTGCGGCTTTGCCCGAAAGTTTTGCCTGCGGAAACGAGAGATCGGTTGTCAACCGATCGTCTTTAAGCGCAAGGTGGAACGCTCCGTCACCAAGTTGAAGTCCCATCACAGATGCTTGTTCGACCGTGACCGTCCCGTCTGTCATGAGGGCGGAACGCACAAGGCGCGCTTCGATCCGCCCCTTTAGCCAGCCGGCGGCCGGCAGCGCTTTAGGAAACGCGTCGATGTCGGCCAGACGGACGCGGTGAATGTCAACCGTGGCTTTGCCCGACCCGTCAATCCAGCGCCACTCGGCGTCTACTGTGACCGGCACGCCATAGAGGCGAAGCTGAGTATCGTCAAACGTAACGCGCTTCGGATCGAGGGCAAAGGCGGCTTTAACCTCGCGCAACGGAATTTCGGCAACCACCAGGTCGGATGCGACTGCAGTTCCGGAACCGTGCCAATCACCCATCGTGCCTGCCAACCGTGCGCTCACAGTCACCGAGCCCAATGCCTTGTGGTCTGGTGCAAGAAGAGCCGTGATTTCTTCAACGGCGATTGGTGATGGGTGGACGTCTAGAGAAAATCGGACACGACGGGCCAGTTCGTTCAACGCCGGCAAGGCGGTGTCAGGCCAATTCAACAGAGCCGAAGCCCGGATGTGGTTTTTCCCCCGCGTCAAGCTCACGGATGCAAGCTCGAGCTGATTGTCGCCAAATTGAAACGAGGATTCTAATCGATCGGCGTGGATTCCCGCGTAGGATAGATCTGTGGCAGTCAAGCGACCGCTGGCCCGTGGCTCGTCTACCGTCCCGCTAGCGCGAGCAACCAACCTCAAATGGCCCGCCATCGTGTCGAGTCCCGTAATGGCGCCGAATTGCGCTGCGTCGGCTGAAAGATCGAGGCGAACGTTGAAACGACCGGCAAGTTCGATCTCTCCGTCCAGCTTGGCGGCACCGGCGGGCCATTTTGTTACCAGTGTGCGCACCTCTATGGTGCGCTTCTGCAGAATACCCTCTGCACTCAAAGATCCTGTTCCGAGTCGAGCGAGATCGCCGGGAAGTGACACAGCCGTGGCGTCTAGCCGGAAGTGACCTTGAAGCTCGCTCAACTCTCGCGGATCGCCGTAAATCTCCCCTTCAATAGAAAGTTCCCCTTTGGGTGTCAGCGGCGCGCCGATGAGAGGCGCGATCTCGTGGAGCGCCGCCTTTTTCAAGCGCAACGACATGCGCGTCGTTGCCAGATCAGCCGGCGTGGTCGTCAACTCTGCGTCCACGGCTCCGCCGAAGGCGCGGGCGCGGATATCTGACAACCGGAGCGTCTTCATGTTCCAGTCCGCTTTAAGCGATACTGATCGGAGCGTGCTTGGCCCCGCAATAAGCTCGGAAACTTGTATGTCGGCTACCACGCGAGGATTGTTTAGCGGCCCGCGGATTGTTGCCTGCGTTTGAGCGGTGCCTTTGAGCTCCCAGGGTACGGCAAAGTGAACGGCCAGTGGCTCGAGGGGAGCGTTTGCGTTTATGGTGAGCGCCAGCTCCGGTTTGCTCGCCGCATTGAGCACCTCGCCGGCGATCCGGATGTCTCCACGGTGCCAACGAAAACTCACGCGATTGAGGATGGCCGCATCAGGGTGTAGCAGCAAATCCCCTTGAAGATGTTCGAGCAGTTCGACGGTGTCCGCTTGTTCCAGGCGTACCGCGTCCGCGCGCAACTCCAAATGTGTGGCGCCGTCTCGAGGTCGCACCGTGCCGCTCAAGCCCTGGACGATCAGCGCGCGCTTTGCCGCCTCCTCGGTGTAGATCAGCTGACCGTTCTTGAGATGAATTCCGCCGATTTGCACCAGCAGCGGCCCAAGCTCGAGTTGGTGCGGTATGATAACGGGAGGTCCAGCGCCAGGAGCTTGATCGCCGCTCAGGCGCAGATCGAAATCCTCCACCTCGATGCGTGAAAGAATGATCTCGCGGCGCCAGAGGCTGCTCAAAGCGAGCCAGATGCCCGCGCGCTTCACACTGAGCAAGGTGCCGTCATCCCACGTGGGACCGCTGGCGACCCGAACGCCTTCGATTTCAATACGCCATAGATGCAGCGCCACTCGGTCCACGCCGACCGGCCGCTCCAGTTCCTGGCTCAAGATAGTCTCGACATGGCGCGCCCATTGTGGCCCGTAGGTTCGCGAGAGCAGCCAGGAAACAATGCCAATGGCGGAGATGAGCACGAACAGGCAGAAAACAACAGTGACCAAAGAGCGGCGGGAGAAGCGAAACACGCTGGTTCCTTTCGGTGCGCGATAAAAATTGCGCTCTAGATTACCAGTTCCCGGAGTTTAGCCAAAACGCGCCGCCGGCACTGAGATCTTTTGACGGCCACGCGACACGACGCCACTCGGGGATTACCTGGAGGCCGAGTGGCGCTCTGCGGTGGGACTTGAGCCGTTTCAGAAACCAGACACAGGTTTTTCGAAAGACGTGGTTTAACTACACACTCAGGAGGCCGGCCTGTAACCCGAGCGCGACCGCGCATGTCCAAAGGCCAAATAGTGATCACCGGAGGCGCCGGCTTCATCGGCTCGCATCTCGCCGATGAACTGCCTCACCATGGCTACAGCGTCCGCGTGCTGGATGTTCTTTTACCGCAGGTCCATGGGGTGACCCGCCATACCTCAACCCGGAGGTCGAACTCATGGGTTTTAAAGACGATTGGGTTGTTTATCTTCTAAACAACTGCTCTAAACCCTTGCGGATCAGATCTTCCGGTCGAGTTTTTTCCTCCGCCGGCGGCTGGACTCCCGGCTCTGTAGCGGGCGGGGTTTCCTTTTTGCCGAAAAATCTCCGTTGCAGCTCCTCGGCGCCTCTGCGCACGAGACCGCGCTCGATCATTTTGCTGACATAGCCGGTGTCGGGTCGGGGTTTTACGTTCGGCAAGATGCCGGTTAGCGCAAAAGGCAGTTCAAACTGATTCTGCGGATTTAACAGATACGTGATTTCCCGGACCGAGCGGGCCAGGTCAGCTGACAGTCTCTGGGACAGTGTGAGACGTGCCTGAAAATCGACTTGCTTGTCAAAATCGACCCAACCGTTTCCCTGAAGCCCGTAATCGGCCGCTGCAATCTGTAAGTCTTTCACGTTGAAACGCGCCTCCGCGATGTTGAACAAGCCTTTCATCACCTTGAACCGTGTATCTTTAGCCTGAAAGGTTTCCGGGTACTTTTCGCGAATCTCCGGACTGATGAGTGCCGTCAGACCGGGAATACCGGTGGCACTGGTAAGCACTCGCTCGGCGATGTTCACGTTGAGCAGCGCTCCGTCGAGCACCTCGGCGTTCCCTTGCCCGCGCAACGTCGGTTTGATTTCCTGCCATTGGTTCCCGTTGCCGGCGACTTTCATGTTTGCGTTTAACCGTCCCTCGATGTCATGAGCGGCTTTGGGATCCAACGACCGGTACAACTCGGAAAGATTGATGCCCTGCAGGTTGGAGCTCACCGAGAATTGTGGTTGCGGCTGAGCATAGGAGTAAGTGCCGTCGACTTGCATCGAGCCGCTCAGCGCATTCAGGCGGAGATTGCGCAGGTTTGCCACCTGATTTTCGAGAGTCACTTGCGTGCTAAGGCTCTTGTAATCGATTTGATACAGCCTGCCGTTGGCGGACGAGAGGTTTCCCTGGAAAGTCACCGAACCGTTCTTGGTGCGCAAACTTCCAGCGCTGCTCAAATCTCTGATGACATCCGCCTTTCGCTCCGCGGGAAGACCGCTCTGAAAATCGGCCGGTCTGAGCTCCGGAGTCGAGATCTTGTAGGAGAGGGTAAACGGAGCAAATTGATCGATCTCGGCCGCCAGTGAAATCTTTGAGGCTCCCAAGCTCAAAGTCATGTCCTTAATGTCGGCTCTTTTCCCGGTGAAAACGATTGTCGTGTCAAGGTCTCTAATCGGTTGTGGAAATTGCGGCGGCTTGGCGCTGACGCGCGCGAGATTCACCATGCCTTGGATTTGCGGTACCGCCCCCTGGCCGATTTTACCTTTGACCGTTGCGTTCGCTTCGAGTTCACCGGACAGCGCATACCCTTGTAGAGCCGGAACCAGCTTGTCCCAGCCATCGAGGGAAAAGCGGTTCGTGCTCACGGTCAAGTTGGCCACGGGAGCATCTTTTAACGCCAGGTCACCTTTGACCGTCGACTGCATATTGTGAAATTGAAGCTTCGTGTCACCGAAACGCATAGCCTGGTTGGCATAGCGAGCGTCAGTGGTCAGTACAAGAGGAGTTCCGCTGGGCTTGTGCAAGGTCTTGCCGTAATTCACTGCGGCGGCAGTTCCATCGACGTTGCCTTTAACCGTAACATCGTTCAGGTTTCCTCTGAGTTGAAGGTCTCTGATCCTGACGATCCCTGCCAAATTCACATCCTTAGGCAGCGCTGCCTTGATCGTCGGAAGCGCCGTCTGGAGCTGCGTGAAATCCAGGGGATCGACCGTAATCGTCCCGTCCAGCGGAATTTTGCCCAGGTCGAATTCGTGGCCAAGCGGGCCGATCCGAGCATTGAGTTTGACGTTCTGTTTGTCTGCGAACAGTGCAGTTGCAAGTTGGGCGTCGAAAGGCCGGTCACGATCCAGGTCTCTAACCCGAAAATCGATTTGCCTGGCGCGAATATCCGCTCCGGTGGCACGATCCAGGTAATGGACCTCACCTCCTGAAATATCGACCAGGGACACCAGCAGGGCGGGAGGAAGCTTCTCTTCAGGAGGCCTTTCTTCTTTCTCGATTTTTTCTCTCGGTTTTTTTTCCCTGACGGCTCCTATTGTGGAAAAATTGAATCGTCCCTGCTTGTCGCGAATGACTTGGATGACAGGTTGGTGCAGGATCACTCGCTTGACCTCGAGATTCCTGCGCAACAGCGGAAGCAATCGCACATTTAGCTGAAGGTCTCTGGCACGAACAAACTCGCCGGGCGAGAACGCAGGGTCGTCGGCCATGGCAAAGTTGTTGAGACGAACTCCAAGCCCGCCCCACAGGCTCACTCCCACGTCGCCGACGGAAACCCGGCGCCCCAACGCCTGTTGCGCTTGCTCCAGCAGGTAGTCTTTGTTGCGGTTGATGAGCGCATTCAAATTGAGCAGGACGACAATGAAAACCACGCAGAGCACCAAAACGACCGAGCCGGCTATGATCCACTTGCGCATGAATAGCTCCCCCTGGGAGGAAAGTTTTCTCGGCGGCCAGCCGCGCTTTGTCATCCGCGGTGCTGTAACCTCGAGAAGGCCTAAACCATTCTAGTCGAAAGATGAGAGTCCATAAAGAGGCGACACGATTTCTCGGCCATCACAGGGCTGTTCAGCGCCTGCTGCAGGGTGTCTTCAACATCGCGCTATTCAGTTGCCATGGAAGCGTAATCACCGCCCCGCTGCATGAGCTCGCGGTGAGTGCCCCGCTCGAAGCCGCTGCTACGCGATCACCCTAATCTGCGCGGTTGACACCGTCCTCGATGTCTGATGTGTAGGTTACATTCGGGCGACTTAGTAATTCGAAGGAAATCTCTGAGGGACGAAATCGAGAATGAGAAAAGGTCATAATGAAATTCAGTTCGGCGTCAATGAAAAGGCGGGAATAGTCACCGGATTATTGACGAAGCCGGAGGGAGCGCGCGCCTTGCTGGTGCTCGCGCATGGTGCGGGTGCGGGCATGCGCCACAAGTTCATGGAAGAGATTGCCGTCAAGCTCGCCGCGGCGAATATGGCCACGTTGCGCTATCACTTTCCTTATATGGAAAGGCACATGAAACGACCGGACCCGGAGGCAGTCCTCAAAGACACCGTACGGGCGGCGGTCATGGCGGCCAGAAAACAGGCCGGTGATTTGCCGATTTTTGCCGGTGGCAAATCCATGGGTGGGCGGATGACCTCGCTGGCGGCGGCGCAAGCGGGGCTGGACGGCGTGCGCGGCCTAATCTATTTTGGCTTTCCACTGCACGCTGCGGGCCGCCCCAGCGCGGACCGAGCTGAGCATTTAGCCCGCATACACATTCCCATGCTATTTCTCCAGGGCTCGCGCGATACGCTCGCAGAGCTAAAGTTACTCAAGCCGCTTTGCGCCAAGCTCGGTAAAGGCGCCGAGTTGTTTATCCTCGAGGGCGGCGATCATTCGTTTCACATGTCGAAAAGCGCCGGACGTTCGGATGAAGAGGTCCTCGACGTCGTGGTTCAAAAGGTAGTCCAGTGGATAGACCAGCATGTGTAAGCATTTCACGATGGGCAACAAGAACAGATCCTTCGGCTTCGCCTCAGGATGACACGGCTGGACGTTTGGGTTCGCCGCTCGGTTTTCACCAGCGTCATTCTGCGGCGCAGAACTAAACCCGGATACGCTGCTTTGTGTTTTGATCTGATCTCATCAAACACTCAATTTTGTCCGAGAGGTCCTGGAGCTTCAGCGGCTTGGTAAGGATTGGTATTCCATCGGGCACTTTGTCGGCGTATCCTGTCACAACGATGATTGGCAGCGTGGGCTTCAGGATGCGAATTTGCTCGATCAACCGAAGACCATCCATTCGCGGCATCTTCATATCGGAAACGACAACAGCAAAGTGGTCGGATGCAAAGAGATCAAGCGCTTCAACCCCGTCCGCGGCCTGGCAGACCTCGTGGCCTTGCAGCTCCAGGAACATAGCCATGGAGTTACGCGCCAGTGGCTCATCATCAACGACGAGTATTTTTGCCATCCATTGTTCTTTCTTTTACTAAATGATTAGGAGTGAAAGCAGGCGTGAAAAGCTTGAAAAGCTAAGCGACTACCGGTTTATGCTACACTGCCGACGGCTTCACGTGGCGGATTGTGCCAGAATAAGAAACCTATGGCAAGGATTTTTTTTTCCTTACCTTGTCTAGGTGTCATCCGGGCTGTGCCGTTCGCCGCTGTCGATAATGCGGGCAAATGCCTTGAGTCCAGTCGCCAACTCGTCCAACCGCCGGCTCACCGCTCCATTTACCGTCCCTTCCTCTTCGGCGCTGCCGGAACGAACTCCCGTAAGAAGTTCGATGCCTTCGTCGATTACGCGCACGGGATAGATGTGAAATTTCCCCTGCCGTACCGCTTCGATGACGTCAGGGCGCAGAATCAAATTGCGTAGGTTGGCTTCAGGGATCATCACTCCCTGGTTTCCGGTAAGGCCATGTACGCGACAAATGTTGAAGAAACCTTCGATTTTTTCATTCACGCCCCCAATTGCCTGGACCTCGCCCCACTGGTTAACAGAGCCCGTAACCGCGATGTCCTGCCTGAGCGGAATGTTCGCAAGGCAGGACAACAGCGCATAGAGTTCGGTCGAGGAGGCGCTGTCGCCCTCGACTCCCGCGTAAGACTGCTCGAAGCATATGCTGGCTGAGATCGTGAGTGGCTTGTCCTGGCCATAGCGGTTACGCAAATAGCCGGCCAAAATGAGGACGCCCTTATCATGTATGTTGCCGCTCAAGCGAGACTCGCGCTCGATGTTGACAATTCCGGCCTGACCCATGGCCACACTGGCCGTCACGCGTGAAGGCCGGCCAAAAGCGTAGCCGCCCAGTTCCAGAACCGAGAGGCCGTTCACTTGCCCCACTTTTTTGCCGTCGATATCGATGAGGATCGTACCTTGAGTGATTAGCTCGCGGATCTCTTCCTCGATCCGATTTGAGCGGAACACCCGGTTTTCGAGCGCCTTCTCCACATGATGCGCTGAGACAACTTGCCCGTTTTCCTTGCGCCCCCAAAACGCCGCCTCGCGTACCAGGTCCGCCACTTCCGGATATGACGCCAAAAGCTTTTCACGGTCCCCGGCCTGACGTGCGCCAAATTCGACGACGCGCTCCACGGCGGTTTGATCGAGATGAGGCAGTTCCTCTTCGCGGCAGATGTTGGCGATCCATTGGGCATAGGTAAACACATGGTCTCGTTCTAGCTCCATAACACGGCGAAAATCCGCCCTGACTTTGAAAATCTCGCGAAACTCTTCGTCCCAGGTGTATAGCAGGTGGTAAGAAAGCGGGCTGCCCGCGACGATAACCTTGGTATCGATCTTCACCGGTTCGGGCTTTAAGCCGGAGGTGGAAAAAAGCGCAAACGGCTCGTAGGTTTCCAATTCAATACAGCCGCTTTTGAGCGTACGCTTGAGCACCTTCCAGACCGCCGGCTCGGTAATGGCGTCTTCCAGGTTGAATAGCAAATAGCCGCCGTGAGCGCGCAAGAGCGAGCCGGAGCGGATACGCGTAAAGTTGGTGACGATACGGCCGAAGCGGTCCACCACACGCTCGATGGCGCCGAACAAGTTCAAATAGGTCGGCGAGGTTTCCACGATAACCGGAGCGCCCTTGGTTTCAGCGTTGTCCACAACCACGTTGACTTGGTAATCGATGAAGACATCACGCTCGCGCGGGGGGGCAGAGAGAAACGGCATCATAGGCGCCGCTCGCTCGGTCTCCTTAAAATCATCGAGATTGTTGACAATATGTTCCTCAACTTCAGCCAGATACGCACCGACCTCCGTGTTGTTCAGCGCATTTTTGATTGCACCGATTAGCGGGCTAAGGAGATTCTCGCAGAAGCGGCGCTCCACGGAACGGATATCAGCTTCCATCTCGCGCAACACGTCGGTTTGCTTTCTGCTGAACTGTTCCATTTCGGATGCCAGCTCCTGCTGGCGCTTGCCGATTTCTTGTTGCTTTGCAGCATCCAGGCGAGAGAACTCTTCGGGGCTCTCCATGGGTTTACCGTTGATCAGCGGGACAAAAAAGATTTGCCCTCCCGGGCCGGTCTGGACAATAAACCCTTTTTCCCGGGCGACGGTTTCGAATGTCTGATTGAGTTCCTGAGCCCGCTGCTGGTATTTTTCCCGAAGCTGTTTCTTTTCTCGATCGAAGGCCTCCTGCCGAAAGGCCTTGGGGAGTTCCTCTCTGAGAGTTTTGACCAGGTTGTGCATCATTTCCTTCAGCCTGTTACCTTGGCCGGCGGGAAGGTAGATGGCGCACGGAGCCTCCGGGTGCTTGAAATTGTGGACATACACCCAGTCGCCCGGGGTAGGCGCGCCGGCTGCTCTGCGAGCAATCCACTGCTGCAGCGCCTTGAGCTTCTCCGTGCCTGCCAATCCGGAGACAAAGATGTTGTACCCCCCTCCCGTTACTCCGAGCCCCAGCTCCAGAGCAGCCTGGGCGCGCTCCTGTCCGGCAAAATCCTCGCGCAGGGTGAACTCGCTTGTGGTGGCGAAAGAGCTGTCGAGACTGACATGAAAGCTCAACTGCTCAGCAGCCAGTTCGCGCGGGGAGGCCGCTTCTTTGAAGGCTTTGGTAGTTGCCTGATCCGCTCGCGAAATCTCAGCCATGATTACCCGCCCCCTATTCTTTGTCTTCGCTCTTAGGCAGCGTGACCCGTAGCACACCGTCGGCGAACTCAGCCTCGATGGTTTCTTTGTTAACAGATCGAGGAAGGGCCATACGGCGCGTGAACTTCCCTGAGAACCGTTCGTGGCAATAAAACCGTTCGCCGGTTTGCTTGCGCTCGGTTGAACGCTCCCCCTGTAGAATGAGATCCCGACCTTCCACCTCCACTTTGACGCCCTCCTTTTTCACTCCTGGAAGATCGACTTCGACAATGAAAGCCTCTGGCGTTTCATAAAGGTCGACGGAGGGGTTCCAATCTGCCAACTGCTTGGTAAAACCCCAGGGGCGATGAATCATCTGGTCAAAAAGCCTGTCCACTTCGTCTGACAGCCTCTGGAATTGTCCCGGGACCGAAAACCAGTTTTTTTCGTCTGCCATGGTCGCGAATCCTCCGTGCACACTTGCGTAATCCATCTTTAATAAACACTTGCAAAAAATAAAAGGGGACACTCTCGCTTTGCAGGTTTAGGTCAAGGTTCAGGCTGAAAGGGACTGAGTCGATTCTGCCCCGGCGAAACTCATTTGACAAGGAAGGCTAGAATACCCTCCCTTCCTGCAGCGCAAATCCAACTTTTTTGGACCGGCTGCCGACCGTAATAATTCCCTGGCGGTTCACCCACTTAAGGTGTATAAGAGTATGCGAGCAGATCAACTAGAGGGTGAACAAAAAAAATCTTGCGTTCTCCAAATGTCGACAAAAGTTTGCGCTTCGGCGAACCATCGGTGATCAGGCCTCCGGTGTGGCCCATCTCATGCGTGTATTTTTAATTCACGTTCGCGATCCGCAGTTCTACGCGCTGCCGGCGGCGAGGCGTGCCAAGAACGGCAATATCCGGATCATGGGTTTTCCGCCTATCGGCATTATGTCGCTCTCCGCCGTGATCAAACGCGCCGGTCATGAATGCGTCATGTTCGACCAGGCCAATCCGGCAACTCCCAATGAGGTCATTATCCAAAAGATCTGCCAGCAAAAACCAGACTTGGTCGGCATTAGTTTCTTGAGCACCACGAGTTATCCCTACGCTAAGATCCTCGCACGTCAGATCCGTGCGGCCGATGCTCACGTGCGGCTGGCGTTCGGCGGTGTATTCGCCACGCTGAATGATCGATTGGTCAAGCTTCAATGCCCAGAAGTGGACTTCGTTTGCCGCGGCGATGGGGAGCAACTGATTCTGGAGCTTCTGGAACGGCTGGACGATCCAAATGACGTTGCTGGCGTCACTTGGGCCAAGGACCGACGAGTGGTTCAAAATCCCCAACGAAAACTCGACCGTAACCTAGACCAATGGCCATTCCCGGACCGCGAGAGCCTTGCGCTGGACTTCGTAGAGTCGATGCCGTTGGACGTGCCGGCCGTTTTGTCGATGGAGCGCTTCACCACGATGCAGACGTCGCGGGGCTGCCCCTGGCCCTGCGTATTCTGCGACATTCCGATTTTTAATGAAGGTAAGTGGCGCGCGCGCAGTCCAGAACATGTCGTTGCCGAGTTCAATCACCTCAAGGCGTTGGGCTACGGCGCCGTTTACTTCGTTGACGATCACTTTCTTTTGCAGCCCAAGCGAATCGAGGCAATCTGCAAGGGCATCAATGAAAGCGGGATCACCATCCAGTGGGGTTGTGAGGGGCGGGTGGATTCTACGGCACAGCACCTGTTCCCGGCGATGGCGAAGGCTCACTGCCGCACGCTCATGTTCGGAATTGAGAGCGGCAGCCAGAAAGTACTCGATAGGCTGAAGA
>CAYPHJ010000069.1:0-24673 GCA_964410485.1 uncultured Syntrophobacteraceae bacterium | reverse complement strand
CATTCCAGCTCGAAGCCTTTACTCTCAACTCTGAACAACTTCGAACATCGCACCTCGAACTTCGAACTGTCGCGTTACTGCTATCGCGGCACGAGAATTCCCGACGGCCATCTGGTGTTTAGCAGGTATTCAAATAGGCCCCAGATGAGCAGATAGGCACAGGTCGCCATGAGTGCGGACGTGCTCCACTTTTCTCTTCCTTCGATCAGCGCATAGAGAAAAACAAGAAGAGGAAGACTAATAACGATCCCCAAGAGCCAAATGCCCAGCGCTCCGCCAATGAACCAAGCAAAGAATGTAACCGTGCGTCTGAGCTCGACACTTTCATCCAACTTCACGGCGTAGACTTCGTCCATGTCAAGGCCGCCACCTCCGGGTGTCTGGCGCCCATCCCTACGCGTTGCATCGCGGAAAAGCTGAAACAGCGCGAGGACCAGTCCCGGAATGGCGGCAACGTAAACCGGCATGATTTTGGCAATGTTGGGCCATCCCCAACCTACCAATACGGCGCCCGAAAAAACGGCGACTAAAAAAAGTGTGAAATTAGCTTTCATTCTCGGATCTAGCCATTGCTCCACTGACGGAAGAGACTGGTGCTTTGCGACTCGCCCTGAGCCTGCCTCGGATCGTGGCAACGAACGACACGCTGGCAAGCACCAGCAGAAAGATAACACCCGGCCGCCCGAGCCAAGCAAGCCCGTAGCTCGCGATCGAGCGATAGAGATATTTTTCCATCAGGTCGCCCAACACCAAACCGAGAATCATGGCAGGTCTGGGGTAACCAAAACGTCTCATTAAATAGCCGAGAAGACCAAAGGTAACCACAAGCAACAGATCCGCGGGATCACGGTTCACGCTGAATGCACCCATTAAAATGAAAACGAACATGGCGGGCACCATGAACGTGTAACGCACCTGAGCGAGCTTGGCCAGCTGCGCGGCAAGACTGAATCCGATGAGCGTTCCGACAAGTCCGGAAAGCCCCTGGAGCCAAACTATGCTGTAGATGACATCCGCATGCTTTCTGACCATCTCGGGACCGGGAACGAACCCCCAAGCAAGCAAGGCAACAATAAAAAGAGCCGTTACCACCCCTTGCGGAAAGCCCAGTAGCAATGTGGTCACCAGGTCGCCGCCGTCCTTGGAATCGTTGGCGCTTTCAGGAGCGATTACTCCGCGCACATCCCCTTTACCGAAAGTCTCTGTTCCGCCTTTGCAACTCTGCGCCGCGTGCCCGTACGCGAGCCAATCTACGACCTGCGAGCCAAGGCCGGGGACAACTCCCACCCACACACCGACGAAGCTGCAGCGCAGGACCAGCCACCATTCGCGCAAAGTATCCTTCGCGCCATCCAGAAGGCTACCCTTGAGAGGGGTTGGCTCCTGCTCAACCCCCAGCTTGCTCAAAGCCAAGTCCAGTGCGGAAGGAACACCAAAGAGAGCCAGCGCCATAATGCTAATCGACAGTCCGTCCAGCAGGTAAGTCTGATTGAACACGAAACGCATGATCCCGCTTTGCGCCTGCTGTCCGACCGTTGCCAGAAGCAAGCCAAAAGCTGCGGCGACAAGGCCTTTGACCGGTTGTCGGCCGGCCAGAACGGCCACCATGCTAAGGCCCCAAAGCATGACGACGAAAAGCTCCGGAGAGCCCATTAAATAAACAAGGGGTCTGGCCGCCGGTATCGCAAAAAAGAGGGTGAGCGTGCCGATAAGACATCCCATGCCGCCCGCCATAAATGAAGCCCCCAACGCGCGACGTGCCTCGCCGCGCTTGCCCATGGGATAACCGTCAAGCACCGTCGCTTGGGAACCTGCTCCGCCGGGGATACCGAAAAGAATCGGCAGATACGCCGCGCAAATCGAACTGACGGAACTTGCGCCGATCAAGAGCGCGATTCCGGTTAGCGGTTCCCATCGGATCACAACAGGTAACATGATCGCATAAACGAGCGGCATACCTAACCCTTGAGGTGTCACTGCGGTGAATGTGCCGATACTTACCCCGGCCAGCATGGCCAAAAAAATTCTGACGTCGATGAGGTTGGCAAACCCTCGAAGGGCGGCGTCAAACAGTGAAACGTCCAAACAGATCTCCTCTAACGCTGCGTTTTAGTGCGGTTATTGGCGTGGACAGAATCTAGGCTGTATTTGTTCGTTATGTCAATAATAATCATCTCATCGCCAGGTGTTCTCCCCCGCCAGCTGTCGCAGAATATGCTGCCACAGCCGGTGCACGTTATCGTCATTCCTGCGTAAGTAGGAATCAAGTGTTTATCTTTGCCTTATTTTCGGTGTGGCTTTCGCGTGCTCCGCCCGCCAAACGCACTTACGGAACAGCATACTCGCCACGCGCGGGGCACTTGACCGCCGGCCGAGGGTTGGGCTAGGCTCCGCCCCGATGGCATTTGTCCACAATGACAATAAAGCCCTGCGACGGCCGTTGCTCGCAGTGCGCCGTAAGACGCTTGCCTCGATCCTGCTCCTTGCACTGTGTGCTGCAATTGTCGAGACCAGTTCGGGCAGTTATTTACCCGGGTTTGGTCCCCGGTTTGTTAATAGCAAAGTGACTTATTCGGATAGAGGTCCGAAGAGTGACTGCTTTGCGGCCGGCAAAATTGCGTTGAGCGTGGGCCGCCTCGCTCTAAATGCCGATTTTCGTCAAACGTTTGTACGCTTAGATCGCAATCGAAACCGTCGTCTGTGGCCGGTGATAGCCTCCGGTCTGACTCGCTCTCCACCCTCAAGCTCCAGCCTTTAAACCTGTCAGATCAGCCAAAATTCCGCTTCGTGAGCCAACACTGTATCGCCGAAGCAAAGCTGGCCGAATCAACCCCGGGGCTTCTGTAGAAAAGAGGAGCTGTTGTTATGAATGAGTTAGGACGTCTTTTCAGCGCTGATCCGGCGACAACTCAGCTATTTTTTAGAGAGTCATTGAACCGAGGCCCGATTCCACCGGAAAAGGAACTCATGCTTGCCGTTTTAGCTGATGCCGTGGAGTGCTTTTGTAAGCACTCAACCGCGCGCGATGGAGCCGGAACGAAATTGTTCCGGGAGGCTCAGGAGTGGATTTTTGCCGAAGACGAAGAGCAACCGTTCTCCTTTGTCAATGTTTGTGAGGCCTTGAGTTTGAATCCAAACTACATCCGCCGAGGCATGCTGGAGTGGCGATGGCGCACACCCGCTGAAGGATGGGACAAGAAGGCAACCGAGAGAGATTTATATCTCAAAAACGTCAAAAGAAAGCTCAAAAGAATCAACCGCAGCGGAAAATTGGCTGCTCCCGGCCGAAAACAGTCATAGTCGGCCTTCGATCTTTGAGCGTGATCGGGCGTAACTCGGGCGTCTGTGATGATGCTTAAAGGGCGATGCCCGTTTTTGCCAGGCCTTCCTTGAGATCAACGCGGTCCTTCTCACTAAATGGCGCGCACTCCCACCGCGGGAAGCGTTCCACGCGTAAACCCCTGAGCCGCATCAATTCCGCGAAGACACCGCGGCCATGAGTGCGCAAAAAGCGGCCGACCACCTGTAACACTGCGGCGAGAAGGTCGTGCTGCTTTTGTGCTTCCTTTAAGTTTCCTGCTTTCAGAGCTTCGTACATTTTGACGCACACCTCTGGGAACGGCGTGGACGGCGGGTGAATGGCGCCGCGCACGCCGAGAGAATAACCCGTGTAAAGCGAAAAGATGCCTCCCGGAAAAACACCAACTGACTTCGGCAACTGAAAGACATACCCCAAAAGCTTATCGTACGGGATAAACGAGACCTTGATGCCGGCCAGTGTATTGGGCGCGATGGCTTCGATGATTTTGTTGGCCTTGGGCGGCGTGATCTCGACGTGTGTTGTTTCAGTATTATCGTAGATGAACAACGGCACACCGGAGACGGCCTTCGCGATCGCTTTGTAATGGGCGTAGACCTCGTAATCGTCATGGGGATAATAATAGGGGGGAACTATCCCGATGGCGTCCACGCCCAGAGCGGCGGCGTGTTTGGCGAGATCAATGGACGAAAACGTATTGGCCGTGCCAATGTGCATGACGATAGGAACGCGACCGCGAACACGATTGACGATTTGCTCGGCAACTTGTTTTCGTTCGTCAATCTCCATTACCATTCCTTGACCGTGCGTACCCAGGGGAAAAAATCCATGTACGCCTGCGTCAAGATAAAAATCGATGATTGCATCGGTTGCTCCAGGGTCGATAGCACCGTCGGTTTTGAACGCCACTGGCATCGGCATAAGGATCCCTTCGAGTCTTTTTTCGCTCGCCATAAGCCCCTCCGTAACTAAGTTGAGATCTCTCTTATTCGCCCGTACGCATATCTCATCGCACGCCAGAATTCCAGCTTTCGGAGGGCGTAATCTGCTTGCGGTTTGTCTGGCCCTTTAAACGGAGCGCAGCGATTGAACCTTTTGAACGGCCGTGCAGCAGCTGCCAGGTATCGCTCCGGTAAAAAAAGTGTTAAGCGTACCAAAACTGCTCAAAGGGAGGAGTCCGATGGCAGACAGAAAAAATCCGGTTGTCACACTGGCGACCAACAAGGGCGATATTCGTATCGAGTTGGATGCAGAAAAAGCGCCTATCGCGACTAAAAACTTTATCGATTATGTCCAGGAAGGCCACTATGATGGGCTTATCTTCCATCGTGTGATTGCAGGGTTCATGATACAGGGCGGTGGCTTTGACCCGCAGATGAAACAAAAAGGCGCCAAAGCGCCGATCAAGAACGAAGCAAACAATGGGCTCAAGAATCAGACCGGGACCATCGCCATGGCGCGGACCAGCGTAGTAGACAGCGCCACCGCGCAGTTCTTCATAAACCTCAAGGACAACGATTTTCTCGATCATCGAAGCGAATCCCCGGACGGTTACGGCTATGCGGTCTTCGGCCGGGTCATAGGGGGAATGGAGTCGGTGCGCGCCATCGAAGGCGTCGAAACGGGAAGTCGTGGTATGCACCAGGACGTGCCCCTTGAGGCTGTGATCATTAACTCCGTGAAGGTTGAACCATAGACTGCAGGTTGAGGTTGAGGTCGAGATTTCTCCACGGATCGAGAGTTATCCGAACCTCAGCCTAAACCTAAAACCTTAGCCTATCGTTATGCCGTCCAAACCTGCTTCGGATCGTATTTTCTTACGGCCGTGAGCTCTTCTCTTGACGGTGGTCGGGTCTGCGAAATGTGCGCCGACACACGCAGCGGCCACCCGGTTTCCGCCTTGATCTCCTCCACCGATACTCCCGGGTGGTGCGAAACTAAAATCATTTCCCGCGTGTCGGATTCAAATGAAAATATTCCCATGCTTGTGATGACGCGGCTTGGTCCCCCTCCGGGCAATCCATGATTGTCCCGCCAATTGGCGCCATCGCCATGACCGGGTGAGGTGATATAGCGAACCCTGGGCAAAAAACGGCGTCGCTCATGATTCATAATGATGATGCACCGTCGCGCCATCGTGGCGATGTCCGCAGCTCCGCCGCTGCCCGGAAGCCGGATTCGCTTACCATGTTCTTCAACCCAGTGAGTATTGAGATTGCCGAATCGATCGATCTCGGCGCCGCCGATGAAACCCACCTCGACGCGCCCGCTTTGCAAAAGATACATGACATCGTTGAGCCCGCCGCAATAAAGAGCGCGCGCGACGTTCGGCGGATCGCTCATCGTGAAGATGGACTCCAGGGCGGGCCAGTCGCGAATTACACCATTTTCGAAGATTCCCAACGCGTTGGGAGCGTGAAGCTCCTTGGCTACGGCAAAACCCAAAAGGGGCAAGCGCATGCCGACGAAAACCCTTTCGCCGTCGCCAATTTCCCGCGCCGCGGCGGCCACCATCAACTCTCTTCGCGTATACTCCATGACGGCACACGTCGGCTTGTTCGCCCAAGCCGGGGAACTATTTCTCCTTCTCTGCGATGCAGGTTAAAGGTTTAAACCTTGAACCTTTGAATTTTTGAACGCGCTGCGCGCCTATGCCTTGCTGAAGGCATCAAGGCCGGCCTGGCCGATCTGGCGGTCGACGGCGGACGGTGCCCCGCTCACGCCAACTCCGCCAATGCAGTGTCCTTCTACGGTAACCGGGAGCCCTCCTTCGATGCTGATGAACCACCCGGGTCCGACACCGAGCGTTTGAGCCAGTACTTGATGATCCGGGATTTCTGCGCCTTCGCGATTTTTTTTGCCGGTCGCTGCCGTGGTGAGCGCAGCGCCGCGCGCTTTGGCGAGCGCAAGCAGAGTATTATGGGTACGGCCATTAGTCATGCGTTTGAACGCAAACAGGTGTCCACCCGCATCCACCACGGCCACGCTGACGATTTGTCCCAGTTCCTTTGCCTTCTCAATGGCGGCGTTCAGAATAATATCCGAGCCTTCCTGCGTCAGCTTAAAGGATGGTATGGTTTTCATCTTTTTCCTCCGGTGCTCAAATTGTTGTGGATTTTGGACAGTCGTGAGTTTTTGCTCGCTCAGTAGTTAAAGCTTACTGGCGGAGTAAACAGGTTTCCTTGCGGTTTCAATTTCTTAAGGCGGTCATTGCCCAAAAGTGCCAGAAAAGCGCGATGATCTGTCACCGTTAAGACCCATGTTTCCAACCAACGCTCAAAGCCTTCCCGCGAGCGCGTTTCCTTGTGGTACTCGAAATAAAAATCGTCGTCGCGCCGGCTGTAACCTTGTGTTGGCGCCGGGTGGGCACCGAACGGTTCATGGACTACGCTCGATACGGTAAAACCTGGAATCACTGTGCGGTTGGGATCTTTGAGGATCATATCGTGATCGACGATTTCCTCGCAGGTCAAGATAACTTTTGTTGCCGCGAGAGCTGCTTCCCGCATAACGCCGAAATTACCCCACACGTGCGCGTTGCCCTCCCGATCGGCGCGTTGCACGTGTAGGATTGCCACGTCCGGGTGAATGGCCCGGACAGCCAACAGTTGCTGGTTTGTAAACGGGCAGCGAATGCGAGCGAACTGTGACCCCGAGCGAAAATCACTACCCATCACGGTTCTCGCCGGCAGGAACGGCAGCCCGTTTGCAGCGGCCTGCAGGCCCAGGCCGATAGTGAAATTAGAGTGTTCTTCGATTTCGATCGGGTTGGGAATGCCGGTTTCAGCCGCCCGCCGGTAGTTATGTCCAAGTCCGGCGGCGACGTTGCCGACCCATGACGCAGCCACCTTTTTCACACAGCCCGCTCCGATAAGCTGATCGAATTGCATGTCTGATATTGGCCCGATCAAGCTGAGATCTTTTTTGCGCTGCCTGATGATTTCGTAGCTTGCTGCGAAAGGTATCAGCGATTCGAGCCCGCAGCCCAGAGCGATGCTCATACCATCCTGTATATCGCTTGCGATGGCATCATGCAGTGAGCGGATTTTGTCCATAACGGGCATCTGTATCTTGGAAGAAACCGGAGTTCATCGGCGGACATCCGGGATTAAACTTGTTCGCTTTAGAAGTGTTTCAAACGCACACTACGAAACACCTGACGGCGAAGCCGCAACCTAGTCAGCGTAGACCTCACCACGAAGTGTTTCATGATCTTACGCACGCCCACAGAGAATGAAAGATCCAGCTTCAAGACAGTCCGTCATTCCCGCATGCTTTTGGCACGAATCGAGCCCCTCGATACGCCACCGAAACGTGGCTACTCGGGGGAACCGGAAATAAAGAGGCCGCCCGCCCTGAGTAGACCGCAAGGTCGTATCGAAGGGGGGGGGTCCTTCGTGTGTGGTGTGATGTTATTTCCCTGTGATTCGAGACTTTACAATTGCCGTTCTGCGCCTATTCCCACGGCTGCTCTCCGGCGGCGTTCCGGCCGGCGATTTTTCCCGCAACGAAACACTCCGTGATATTGCCCGCTTCAAGGTAGAGGTGTCCGTATATAGAGCTGATTTCCCCTGCCACGTAGAGTCGTGAAATCGGCCTCTTCATCGGATCAAGTACCCGCTGTTCTGCATCGTGCACAGGGCCGCCTTGCGTATTGTTGACAATCGGCCATGCTTCCACCATGTAAAACGGCGGGGTCCTTATGGGCATCATGGTTTTTGGCGGACGGCGAAAATCTTTATCCTCGCCAGCGGCACAGAGATCATTCCAGCGCTCTATCGTCGCGCGCAGGATTTTGGGATTTATATCCACTTGCGCGCCGATCTCTTCAAGCGTGTTTCCCTTCTTGATCCAACCCTTGGCGACCTCTGCCAGGTTGTCGGCGCTCCAGGCGGCGTCGTAGCGCTCATCATTCACAATGGGAATAGCGATTGGGCCAAGTTGTCTTCCTTGCTCGTCGAAAATCAAGTAACAGGGGATGCGCGGGTAGTCTTGTATATCCGCGTCGTAGAACTCCAGGGCGCGTGTGCCTGTATCCTGCGGCGCTGGCGGGTATTCGTCCATAAAACGTTGGCCGAAGCGATCGACGGCAATCCAAATCATTTTACGATTTTCGTTTCTGGGGCCTGCCCATACATGACGCATTGCGAAGGGAAGTTCCGGAAATTTGAAACCATAGCCGCCGTGAAAGTGCCACATGTGCCAGAGCGCGGCCCCAGCCTTTTGTGCCATCTTGATGCCATCACCTGTGTTCCCGAGATAAACGGGGTACACGGGCTGGGCTTCAAAATATTGAAGCTTCATCTCTTCATCGTTTTCATAACCGCCGCAGGCAAGGATCACGCCTTTGGTTGCTTTGATGTTTAAATTCCTACTGTTGCGCTCGACTGTAACGCCGAGAACCTCGCCGTCATTGCTTAGAACAAGCTGTTTTGCCGGGGTCGAGAGCAAAACCTCGATGTTGCGCGCGCGCACGTTATCGTAAACAACTTTGAACAGGCGTGCGCCGCCGCGAAGACCTTTGGCCCACGGAAACTCCGAATAAGCCGGAAAGTCTTTGAGCTTGATGGAATCGATGTCGTTGGTGCCAGGGAAAGGATAGGTGCCGTGTCCTCGGGTTTCGGTTTGCGTCGGTTCTGTGCCGCTCACCTTCGCCAGTTCCGTTATCCAATCGATCATGCCGACCATTTCTTGAGCCATCTTGCGGAGAACGTCGTCCGGAGTTGTGCCGTTGCAGGTGCGCTTCAAGTACTGAAAAGCGCCCTCGGGATTGCGCGCAAAGGCCACGCCGCCGCCGGAGAGGATTGAAATTCCGCCAGGATGCGGCATCTTTTCCAGCAGTACTACTTTCGCGCCCGCGTCATGAGCGGTGATTGCGGAAACGCCGCCAGCAGCCCCATAGCCGACCACGACAACATCGGCTTCTTTGTCCCAGTTGACCATTCTCTCCTCCCGCATCAATGAAGCTCCTTCTATATTCCTAAGCTAGACGATCTGTTAGCGTCGACAACCAAGTCAGCCAATCATGATCTTACGCTCGCCCACAACGATGAAAGTGCCACCGCAGGGCTGTCATCCTGAATCCTTCGGCAAAGCTGCTCAGGATAAACTCCGTGAAGGATCTGCTTTTGAATGACCGACGACCGAGGACCGCTGACCGACGAACAAGCAGATTCTTCGTCGCAGCGCTCCTCAGAATGACAGCCGGTGTCCAGGGGACGGAATTATATGGCCCCACCTCAAATCCCATTTTCTAAGAAGGGCACGAAGATCGGCAAACTTATCTGTTACATGTTCTTCACTTCGGGGTGAAAAAATTTGTTTCTCTCGTGGGTTACGGCTTTGTCCCGCTAGGCGCCTCGTGGCGGCCGCTACACTCTCTCTTCCAGCCAGTCAAGCATGAATGGGACATTGTGCGCCCAATAGTCGTGGCTGCAGTGAATTCTTCCGCCGGCATCCGACTGGTCGTAGATCCTCAAGGTTTTGTCCGTCGAGCCGATTTCCTCAAAGAGCCGTTTCGCGCCTTCCACGGCCATGAGCCGATCGTCGGCGCCGTGTGTGATCACGGTTGGGCAAGTAATGTTTTTAGCGATCCCCGCCATTGTGTACTGTTTGAGGAGGCGGCGCGCCTCTTCGTGTGAGACGCCGCCGAGGAGTCGCTGAAGGGTCGGTTGGAGATGAACACAAAAGTCATAAAGGTCATCCAGAATGCTGTAACAACCGCTCCACGCGATGAGAGCGCGGATACGGTTTTCAAAAGCAGCTACGCGTGGCGCATAGTAGCCCGCCATGCTGATGCCCATCAAGGCAATACGGTTCGGATCGATCTCGGGGCGCCCAATCAAATAGTCGATGCAAGCTTTGCCTGGAACCTCATAGTCGGCGCGCGTGCCAATCCCTTTGAGGTACATGGATGAGCCACGACCCGGAGTATCCACCAAAAGCAAAGCCCAGCCGCGCTCGAGGGCAGGTTTGCCAGCAAAATAAATTTCTTCCGCGAAAGAGTCGGCTCCACCTATAAAGAAAATTGCCGGCCAGCGCCCGGACTGCCGCCGGTGCGGGTGGCAGAAGTAGCCGTCGTATTCTTCATTACCGCAGCGCACCGTGATGATTTCGATGGGCGGATCGTGCAGGGCTACCGCGTTGCGAAAATGTTCCTGTGCTTTGCGGAAGCGCTCGCGTTTCTTCACTTCCTCGGCTCCGGTGAGAAAGACATCGGCCATACGGTAATATTGATTCGCCTGAAAAAAGTAATGCCGCGCCGTATCCTTATGACCGTTGCTCAAGGCGTCTTTGGCCCGGCCTTCGGTTGTTTGGGCAAGGTCGAGCCATGCGCGCTCCCAGCCTGGTTTGTCGCCGGCAGTGATGCTCCTGCACGTGCGCGCGATATCGAATAAGTCGCCGCCTCCTTGTTGTGCCTGAGCAACAAGACGTAAGGTTTGGCTGCCGAAAGGTTCTGTAGGAAACAAAAAATCGATCATAAAGGCTCCTTTCTCGGCGGCTCGAGTAACGCCATGTAGTTGGTCATGGCGGCGATCTTATTTAAAGCCCGCCCAAAAGTCTATGCATCAGATTGTGGACAAGAATGGGTTATTGATGAGTTCATTGGTATGTCGACGTGCGAGATGATGGGTGTCGATCAAGGCCAAGTCCTTCCGAGCGCGGTCAATGGGTCTGTGCCTTGTAGGCCGCCACCCCTTCCTCCCCAATGGTGGCTCAGCCGGTTGACGGGGCCAGAACGCGACCTGCACGCTCCTGTGCCCGCGCTCTCCAGGGCTCGTCCTCGATGTCTGCATATGAACTGCTTAATAGTTATTTGACATCGCAATTGCTTACGGGATACTTCTTCTCGAAAGTAACTCGACAAACGCGAAAGGTGAGGCATGAAATTCGGATTCAAAGTCATGGATTCTGACATGCACCTGCGCGAGCCTGCTACTCTCTGGGAGAACTACATAGAGCCATCGTGGCGCGATAGAGCGCCCAAATTACTCAGCTCTACGGCACGGAGCTCGGCTATGGTGCTGCTCGACGGGCGGATTTTGCGCGGTTACCCGCCGGCTTACCGCGGGGGAATTTTCGATGCCAACCGAATCGATGCCGAGATTGCGGCAGCAAGAGACCGTGGGTTCGATGCAGTTTCGCAGCTACAAGCAATGGATCGCGAAGGGCTCGATGTCGCCGCCCTTTACCCGTCCATCGGCCTTGGCATCATGATGAGGGAAGACATTGATCCAAAGCTGGCCGCCGCCATCGCTCGCGCCTACAATGATTGGCTGTATGATTTCTGCCAGGCCGATCCCAAGCGGCTAAAGAGTGTTGCCATGCTCTCTCTGCACGATCCGAGCGAAGCCGTGAAAGAAGCGGAGAGAACGATCACCAAACTCGGATTTGTCGGTGTCTATACTCGCCCCGAACCGCTGCGCTCGCTGCCATGGCACTCACGTTACTACGATACGCTCTGGAATTGTCTAGAGGGGCTCGGGGTACCTATTGGCTTTCATTCGGCAGCCGCCGCCGGCGAGGTTCCGCAGATAGGCGATCGTTTCGGCGACAATTTGCTTCTACGTCACGTCTGCTCGCATCCGATGGAAAATATGCTAGCCATGGTGGACATCATCGGCGGCGGCGTCTGCGAACGTCATCCCCGATTGAAACTGGCATTCCTTGAATGCTACTGCGGCTGGGTGTCGTTTCTGCTCCATCGCATGGACAACGCGATGGAAAAGGGTCGCTTTCCTACGGCAGGTAAATTGAAGCCTAGTGAATATTTTCGCCGGCAATGCTGGATTTCCACTGAGCACGAGAAGGAGCTACCGATGATCATCGATCTTGTCGGTGATGATAATATCGTGTTTTCGACTGATTATCCTCACGGAGATTCAGATTTCCCGAAGGCGGTGGCGGAATTTCTCGAGCTTGAGGGCGTATCGAACGAGAGCCGGAGAAAAATTCTGTGGGACAATTGCGCTCGGCTCTATGGATTGGACTGAGAAAATGGAGTATGGAGGTTCGTTGCTCGTGCTGGTGGCTCGTGCTCGAAAACGCGAACACAGTACCGAAATATGACTACGATTATCATCACGCAGTACCTTTTTTTAGGAGGTGAACGTTGGCCTATCGCACCGTTGGAAAACCGCTTCCCCGTATCGAAGGCGAAGGGAAAGTCACAGGACAAACCCGCTACGCGGCCGATCTGCCGTTTGAGGGGCTGCTCTGGGCAAAAGTACTGAGAAGCCCCATTCCTCACGGGATCATAAAGAGAATTGACATCGCTAAAGCTCGGCAACTCGCAGGCGTGCACGCGGTGCTCACGGGCGCTGATGTGCCCAATGTGTTTGTGGGTACGCGTATCAAGGACCAACCGGTTCTTGCGACCGATCGGGTGCGTTTTGTCGGCGACGCGGTTGCCGCCGTAGCGGCCGATAGCAAAGAGCTTGCCGAGGAAGCACTGGCGCTCATCGAGGTGGAGTATGACGAGCTGCCGTACGTGAGTGACCCGATCGAAGCGTTAAGATCCGGCGCGCCACTCATCCATGATGACCGCTCCAAGTATAAGAACGCGCCGAAACTGCCCGAAGGCGTCTCTCCACATAACCTACAGTCCTACACACAATGGAAGAATGGCGATCTCGAGGCCGGTTTCAAGCGAGCGGCGCGGGTGTTTGAACATACTTTTCGCACCCCGCTCTCGCATCATGGTTACATCGAACCCCATGCCTGCACGGTCCAGGTGCACAACGACGGTCGGGTCGAGGTCTGGGCCTCGAATAAAGGACCCTGGGTCTTGCGTGATCAGATGGCGGAAGATTTCGGCGTCGCCAAAGAGAAGATCAAAATTCATGTGGTCAACGTCGGCGGTGACTTCGGGGCGAAGGCATCTTTGATCGATGTGCCGGTCTCTTATTTTTTATCGAAAGCAACCGGCAGACCCGTGAAATTCGTGTTCGACTATACGGAGGAGATCCTCGCCGGGGGACACAGGCATCCCGCCGTGATCACGCTACGCACCGGAGTGGAGGAGGAGGGCACGTTTGCCGCGATCCAGGCAACGATTTTCTTTAGCGGCGGCGCCTACGGGGCGCCCAAGGCTAATCCCCAGGTGACGGTTTTGGGAGGGCGGCGCCTGGCGAGCATGTATCGCGTACCGGCCATACATGTGGATACGTATTGCGCCTATACGAACCAGGTTCCCTGCACCCAGACTAGAACCCCTGGTAGCCCTCAGATCGTTTTCGCTTTCGAGTCACACCTCGACATCATAGCGCGGGAGTTCGGTCTCGACCCGCTCGAAATTCGCCGGCGCAATATCTTGCGTGACGGCGATAGCTCGCCTATGGGAGAAAAGTGGCAGCATATACTAATGAGTGAAACGCTCGAGCGGGCGATCAGCGCATCGGGCTGGAAGAAAGCGCCGTCGAAGAGAAACCGCGGCAGGGGTCTGGCGTTGTATGAGCGCGGGGCCCCGGAAGGAAAAGCAACTGCAGCGATCACGCTCGAACCCGACGGACGGGTTAACATTCTCACGGGCGTCCCTGATGTGGGGCCGGGGTTCTACACTATTATTCAACAGATGGTCTGCGAAACCCTGGGCATTGAACCACAGCGCGTAGGAGTGGTGTTTGAAGATACCGATAGTCTTCCGTTCGACCCCGGTACCGGCGGTAGTAAGCAGACCAATACTTCCGGCCATGCGGTCTACAAGGCAGCGCGAGAGGTGCGCGCAAAGCTCGTAGAGCTTGCTGCGAGGGAGCTGGGTTGCACGACGGAAGAAGTCGAACAACAGAATGGCAAGTTCACTGGGCCAAGACGTAAATCGATCTCGGTCGAAAATACGATTCGGCTGGCAGTGAAGGAGAACGGCGGGCCCGTCTCGCACCTGACGCTCTACGAGCCGAAAGATCTGCCCAAGGTGACTGCATTTGCAGCCCAGGTGGCTGAAGTCGAGGTGGATCCTACGACGGGCCAGATCAAGGTGATTAACCTGACAACGGCGCACGACACAGGCACAGTCCTTAATCGATTGACGCTTCAAGGGCAGATCGATGGTGGCGTCATTAATGGGTTGGGCTTTGCTTTGATGGAGGAAAATGCGGTCGTCGACTCCAGGATTACAACGCTCACATTGGGCGATTCGAAGCTGCCGTGCATTGCAGACGTACCGCCGCTCAAGACGGCGCTGATCGAGACCCCCACGGGGCCGACACCTTTTGCCGGCAAGGCTATTGCCGAGAATCCCAATGTGCCAACGGCAGCTGCAATCGCCAATGCCGTGGCTGATGCAGCGGGGATCAGGATTTTCGACTTGCCATTGACCGCCGAAAGAGTCTACTGGGCTCTGCGGCAAAGGGACTAGTCGGATATTCGCTCGCTGGAGCATTGGAGTGCTGGAGTGTAGGAGTATTGTTTGACTTACCGGCATTCCATTTTTGTTCCCAGCCCACCTGGTGGCTTTCCTGCGCCAGCGGTATTTGGTAAATTCTATGACATCGGAGGGCGGGAAGAATAATGCCATTGAAAAACATTGCAAGGCTGTGGCTCGCTGTGTTTGGTATCCTGACATTGACCGGCGTAGCAGCTGTCTATTCTCAGTTGAAACCCACTGCGTACTCGCTTGTCGTATATCAAGATCCGACTTGAGGGTGCTGCTCTGCGTGGGTCGGGCACCTACAAGAAAACGGATTCAGGGTAAAAACCATCGGCGCTAGGGGAAACGAGCTCCGCGACATCAAGGTTAAGTACGGCGTCCCATACAAGCTCTCATCGTGTCACACGGCTGTGATCGACGGGTACGTTGTCGAAGGACATGTGCCCGCGGATCTCATCAAACGCATGCTTCAAGAGAAGCCGCAAATTGTGGGGATTGCCGTGGCGGGAATGCCTATCGGATCACCTGGCATGGAAGGGAGAAATCCTCAGCCGTACGTCGTATACACCTTTGATAAGCAGGGACGCACCTCGGTGTACGCGCGTCGATGAAGCGCGTACTAAGCGCGTTCAATGACCGAAGGTAACCAGAAGTCTGAGGAGGGTCCGAAGGTATCGCTCCAGCAGATCTCGTTGGCCCGAGGAGACAGTCACGGCACGTGGCTGATTGCCTGGAAAGTCGAAAACCTCGATCAACGTCCTATCCGGCTTACTGCGGCGCGGTTTCCTCACAGTCAATTTAAAGCAGGTGAGCAGCAGTTTCGGCCCAACTTCATTCTCGGCGGTAAGAAGGCCGCGCAGTTTGAGACCAGCGTCCTGTGCGCAGCGCCAGCCGGAGTCATCGTTGAGAACGCATTCATCATTCTTTCCGTCGTTTGGCTGGAGCGACACTGGCGCATTTTCGTGCGTTTGAGAATTTTAGTCGATGATCAGGGAAAGCCCACGGCAGTTACGGCATCGATAACGAGTCAACAGGTGGGCTTTTCCACGGATTTGCGCTCGGAGGATTAATTTAACGCCACAGGAAACGGAAAAATGGCTGACAGTAACGAAGATCTTTATGTGTTACGGCGAATGCGCGGCTGATACCAAAATTGAGGCCTCGGCTTCGAAGAGACCGCGGGTATGGTCTCCAACACGTTGAAAATGGATCTGGCGGAAGTCGTCACGGCGCTAAAGCGGTTAAAGCGCGAACAAAGCGCCAAACCCGAATACCAAAAGTTACGGCGCGATCTTCCGAAGGACTGGCCGATTTAAGCAGGCTGCTGAGCACCGGGTTCCAATCGTTCCAACCGGTGGGTTTTGGGAAGAGATTATTTCGGCTGTAATTTCACAGCTGGCTGCCTGAGAGAAAGGTCCGTAACACCGCTCCAGAATTCCCGCTTTCCCGTCATCGCTTGAACGTGGCCGTCCCATTCCAGAGTAAAGGCAGTCAGGCCGAGTTTGACCGCATCTCTCACTTTGTTCTGAATCCCAGTATCTCTGGCGAGGAGGCGGATAGCTTCGATCTGCCGTGCCCCGTGACCTTCGTCCTGCTCCGCATGGATTTGATAAGTCTCGGCTGCGCGCGGGGAGAAGCCGTAGTATCCCGTGAGCTCACGATAAACTTTGTCGGAGACTTTACCTACGCCTCCGAGTTGACTCTCGACGAATGCCAGCATAGCGACACCTTCGAGTGCCGAGCGACGCTGACAGCATCCGATGATCATTTCAATTGCGGCGAGCGTTCCGGGCGCGGGCTCGGCAAGATCGGCCTCTTCGCGGGGGACCCCACCCTCTTCGAGAAACTGAAGCATGATATCCATGTGGGTTCGAGGCCCGCCGAGCTCTTCCATGAAGTTTTCCAGCACCGCCTGCATGAGTTCATAGTTCTTGCCGGCTACAGCATTGATGGCCATGTAGCCGAAGAAAATTGGATTGGTTCGAATGCGAAGATAATGCTGTACTTCACCTAAAATGATCTGCTCGCGGGTCCAACGATGCTGGAGAATGCCCTGGAACCAGGGATGCCGCTCCATCGGCACTTCACGCGCATAGCCCCACAGCTCTTCTATGAAATTATCGGTTGCCATGTTCAAGCATCTATCGCAGGAGTGTTTAAATGTCCATGCGGGTATTTGTCTGAAGATGTAGCCCGAGTTCCAATTGGGCTTTTTCCGCACGGCGATGATCGAGCATCGAAATGAAAACGCCTCCGGTCACATCGTCTGCATCGAAGATTCCATTGAATTCACGCATCAACATAAAAACTGTCTCGTCACTCAGCGGGAGTTGGGCGCAGATACGGGGACGTTTGATCAGGCTTTAAGTGACGCTTTGCAAGAAGCGCCCGATGCGGTTGCTATTGGGGCGATTCGCGATGCGCGAACGATCGAATCGGCAATCGGCATCGCAGAGACCGGCCGTCTCTGCATCGGCACGCTCCTGGCCGGCAGCGGCGCTCAAGCCCTGGAGAGCGCCTTTGAAAGCAATCGTGGCGCAGCGCTTATTGACTATATCCGATGGCAGGCGCATGGCCGCTGTGGAGATTCTATTTGCTTGCGGACCGATTAAATCTCTTATCGAAAAAGGTGATTTTGACGCGATCCCAGACGCTATCGAAAAGAACGGCCAGCAGGGATGCCAAACCTTTGATCAGTCGCTTTTATGGCTTTATCAGCAAGGGAAAATTACCCGCGAGGATGCGCTATCTCACGCGGAAAGCGCCGCCAATTTGCGCCTAAAGATGAGTCCTGTGGAGCCGCCGAACCGGGTGGAAGCGACAAAAGCGGGGGAGCAGATCAAGCAGGAAGAGACAGAAAAGTTTCGTATAAAAGGCCTCGAGCCCGTCCACTGAGAGCCATCGCAACGCCGTCCGTAAAAACCGTCCTTTGGGCGGAGCAATCGCGGACAGACTTCATTTGCTTGAGCTAGCCGCAGAACGGCTCAACAATTTCCTTCCCATGCGAAGCAAATCGGCGCTTGATCGAGAGGGTAGAATGCAGACAAGACGACCGTCGTCAGGAAGAACCAGAAGAAAAAAGTTGCAGCGAGCACAGGAAGTTTCCAGAACATGAACTAACCTCAGCGTAATCGTCCGTGTGCGACATCAATGGGTCTTATGCCGATCGATCCATGCCTTACAAAGCGTTAGAGCGTAATGTTCGGCCTCTTTGCTGCTCGTGCAAATGACATCGGGGCATTCCACATCCTTTATTGCGCGCATTGGACGCCCCGCGCCGAATACAAATCCCCGCAAGCGCCAAAGCATTCCAGGGCCGGAGATTGCGCCACCACGGATAGGATGATTTTTGTAGCTTTGCATTGTCGCGCTAAGTGATTTCCCCGGCGAGCTCGCCACGGTGGCGGCGCTAGTCTCCGGCGGTGCGGTTGTGATGACGGGCAGCATGAGTCGAGTCCGCCAGGGAACCGATACCGCCTTTTACAAAAGCAAAAAAACATCGCCTTGCCAATATAACTAAGGATATGTTTATGCCTAACGTTGGATATACATGAAAAGATAGGGAAGTGGCGCGTTTCTGTCCCACTCCATGGGTAATCCAGGAGCGTTGGCTTGCAGCCGCCACCAGAACGAGGAAGGATCGAGACCCAGCTGGTCGCACACCCAACGAAACGAACCGGGCGCATCGCTCTCGGAGCGAAACCACGCTTCCGCATCGTGTCGAAGCACCGCCTTGCGAACTTGAGAAGACTTTGCGTCAATGCCGGCGAAATCGCGGACGGCGCGATCCAAGACGGCGACCCAAAGCGTCCGTTCCGGAAAATTTGGCCGGCTCTCTTCGATCAGCGCTGTTTCCATCGTGGGCCCCTTTACGCCCTGCGATAAACGATAGCCATCCTGCATAGCACAAGAGTAAAAAAGCGTATCGAAACCAATAGAACAATAGATATATTTCTCCTCAACGTTGGTTATAGGACTTCAGCACGTGAGGTGTTTTTCGCGAACGAGGGGTAAAATGATAAGTGAACCACGAGGCCGGAAAACGCTCACGGAGATGGCCGGACGGTTTCCTCGAACCAGACAAGCAATGTTGTTGAGCCGACGCTTTTGCCGTTTACAATGATAAGGTCCGGGGCAAGAACCACCGCTTCCGCGATTTGAGGTTGCGTTACGGCTACTCGAATAGCCGGTTTTGGGAGCCTGACCACGAGCCCCTTGTTGACCGAAACCGAAAGCGGCAACTCGATGGGCCCGGCAGTGGGTTCGCCGCTCTGAGCGTTGAGCACACTCGCGATTAGAAGAAAGCCCAACAGAAATCCTGCTCTGGTCACCTTCGATCGCATCGCTGCGTTCCTCAACCCAGCTGTTTATAGTTTTTCCCGTAGATGTGCCATACTTTTTTCATAGCGTTAACGCGCTTCCTCATGAAAAACTCAGGTCCGATATCCATAATCATCTTGAATTAGCAAAAACAATCAAATAAGAGAGGAGGCGATTAAAAGAGGATTCTTGGAAGGAGAGCTTCATGAAAAGGAAGTGGTCGCTTCTGCTAGCAGTTGTTCTCGGTGTGGCTTTAGCAGGCAGTGATTCCGATCTAGTTTGGGGAGGCTCGCCTTTTTACGAAGGAAAGACCATTCGGTATGTGATCAGTATGGGACCGGGTGGCGGGTTTGACGTGTACGGTCGCCTTCTAGCACGGCATATGGGGCGACATATCCCGGGCCATCCGCGATTCATCGTGCAAAATATTCCTGGGGCCGGCAGTCTCGTGGCTGCCAATCTGATCTTTCAAGAACAACCGGGCGACGGACTCACGATTGTGATGTTACATTTTGCCGCTGTAACCCAAGCCATCGTCGGTCACCCCCAGGCAAAATTCGATCCCTTGAAATACAGTTGGATTGGTGACCCTTCGATCGGTGGACTGCCCCAGGTCATTTGGATGCGACCCGATTTGCCTATCCGCTCATTAGCAGATTTTAAGAAAGCGGAAAAACCGTGGCGCCTCGGATCGACTGGGGTTGGCATCGGCTCGGCAATGTCCGCCGAATTTCTGAAGCTTGTTGGGTTCCCGATCAATCTGATCTTGGGCTACAAGAGCTCTTCGGATATTATGCTCGCGTTGGAGCGCAAAGAGCTCGATGGTTACAGCATCTCCCAGGCCACGATGGAACAGGTTTTCCGTCGCTACATTGACGGCAACATCGTCCGCCCTGTCCTTTCATTGGGGAAAGAGCCGCGCTTGCCGCCACTTCCCGGTGTCCCGACTTTGGATGATCTTGAACTCTCACCGAAAGAACGGGAGCTGGCCGAGTTTTTTACTGCAAGCCAGGCATTGCTCAGAGTGCATGCCGTTCCTCCTGGCACACCACCCGATCGCGTCCAAATTCTGCGTCAGGCGTTCACGAAAACATTGACGGACCCGCAGCTACTGGAAGAGGCTGGTCGGATGAAAATTGCGGTTTCGCCCACGCCAGGCGAACAGGTCACCCAAATCATTAAACGGCTAGGTGAAGTTTCTCCGGATACTCTGGCAGGCTTTAAAAGGCTATTGGGCTTGAAATGAGACCGAGACAGATGAGATCTGTCAGTTTGCCATCGTCCGATTATGAAGCGTATCTGGGAAACACCAGCAGAATTGAAGGAGGTTTACTATGAAGGCAGGGGAGTGGAACGAGCGGATGCTGGAGCTAGCACGGTGGGACATACAGGCCGATGTTTACAAGCGCTATTACGACATCAAACTGTCGAAGCAGCGAGCTGGCATATATCTTTCGCAGCTGGCGCTCTTCGTTAGTCATCGTCGTGATTGCTGGGCTAACGTTTCCGCCAAATGTCCTGAGCTTTCGGTCAAGCAAAAAATTCTCGAACACGAATACGAAGAGGTTATCGAGGACGAATTTTCAAAATACGGGCATCTCGACCTTGTCGTACGTCAAGCGAAATCCATTGACATGTCCGCAGACCAGGTTCTCAAACCCAAACCACTTCCGATGACGGCGTGTGTTTTATATGCTTGGGGATGGATTTCGCGGACCAAGCCCTGGCAAGAGGCGCTTACCGCACTCATGATCACAGAGCGTGTCCATGACAATCGTGGCCTCGAGGATATGGGAGGCGGGCATTCCCAAAAAACGGCAAGGAAGTGGATGGAAGACCTGGCGGTTACGCGCGAACAAATCCCTAACACCGCCGCTCACAGCAAAGCCGACGAAAAGCATAGCGAAATGTTTTTATCCGTACTCGAGGACTTCGTTCCGCCAGAGCTGGACGCGCGGGTCCTCCGTACGGCTAAGGAGTCGCTCGAACTGCGCCACTTGATGTATGAAGGTATCAGCGAGGCAATGGAAAAAGCAACGTAAAACGCTCACCAACGAAAAACGGAGGGTCGCAATGGAACGTCCGAGAATTCGTCACATCGCAATCAATGTGCAGGACAGGGACAAGGCTGCTGAGTTTTACAAGAAGGTTTTTTCTATGGAGGAGAAATTTCGGGGACCGAACGGCACAATCTATCTTTCCGATGGGTCTGTCGATGTGGCGCTAATCAACACAACACGGCTTCCCTGGGGTATCAACCATTTTGGGTTTCAGGTCGAGAGTGTAAAAAAGGTAGAAGAAGTTGCGGAGGCCAGCGCTATTTCTAACGTCCCTGGTGCTGTCGCAGAAAGCTGGATTTGTGATCCCGAGGGGAATAGAGTCGATGTCTCGGAAGAGGGTTGGCCGATCTAGGAAGGTTTAGGGAATCGGCGACGAGAGGAGGAAAGTTATGGATGCTGTTTCATGGCGAAAACAAATTGGAGAAATGGTTCGTGAGCACATGGGATCCTCTCAACTAAAACATTATTTTGGAGTCAAAATGACCAAACCGAGGGCCCAATTGATGCTTAAGCAGCTCTCGCTCTTTGTGCGTCACAGACGTGACTGCTGGGCCTACGTTTCCGGAAATTGCCCGGTGATGGCGGTGAAGCAGCAGATCCTTCACCACGAATATGGAGAAGTCATAAAGGATCAGTATTCCGAGTTTGGTCATTTGGATCTAATTGTCAGGCAAGGGAAGGTATTAGGCCTGAGCGCTGAAGACATCTTAAATCCCGAGCCTATCCCCACAACAATGGCCACGCTGTACGCTTGGGCGTGGATGACCAGAGAAAAAAGCTGGATCGAAGGGTTGGCCGCTCTGACGGTGACCGAGTGGTCAAATGATGATCGTCTTTTGGCCGACCAAGGTGGTGGTCACTCGACACGAATGGCAAAGCGTTGGGCAGAGGACCTCGGTCTTTCACGAAAAGACATGCCAAACTTTGCTGCGCACAGTGAAGCAGACGAAGAGCACAGCGACATGTTTCTGCCTTTTCTCGCAGAGTTTGCAACTGGCGAGAACGAAAAACGTGCTCTTCAAGCCGTCCGTGAATCGCTGGACCTCTTTGCGATTTACCGGGAAGGCGTTGCCAAAGCAATGGAGCAGCTGCAGTAGTTCCCAAGAGCCACGAAGCGGCACCACTCGGGCCTGCCTTTGCCGATTTTGGGCAGGCCGTACGGTCCCTAAATTTCTATTCTCATTATGCCCCCTAACTCCAAGCATGGCGTAAAATGCTCGAAGCCGCTCTGAGCGCCGTCCAGAACCTGTTTGGCTGTCCCTGCGCCTTCGACATTTTTCCGTTGCGCCTGGTTTTCTTACTTTTTGGTGTTCTCATGGGCCTGTCTCTCGGTGCCATGCCCGGACTGGGCGGGCTTGTGGGACTGGCGATTCTCCTGCCGTTTACGTTTGAGATGGACCCCTTTATGGCGTTTGCCCTGATGATTGGGCTGCTCTCCGTGACGAGCACCTCGGATACGATCCCATCGGTCCTTTTTGCGGTCCCAGGCACAGTGGCTTCCCAGGCGACAATTATGGACGGGCACCCGATGGCGAAAAAAGGGGAGGCAGGAAGGGCCTTCGGTGCGGCTTATACAGCCTCCATGCTCGGTGGAATATTTGGCGGCCTTGTTTTGGCCGTGCTGATTCCCGTCCTGCGCCCGATGGTGTTGGCATTTGGTTCTGCGGAATTTTTTATGCTCGGCGTCCTTGGAATTTCCATGGTCGCTATTCTGAGCGGTCGAGCTCCGATCAAGGGTCTAATCGCCGGCGCCATCGGCCTTCTGGTTGGCATGGTCGGCATGGATCCGCAAACGGGTGTCATGCGTTGGGTATTCGGACAAATCTACCTATGGGATGGCGTACCCCTAGTCCCCGTAGCTCTGGGCATCTTCGCTATTCCGGAGATTGTCGATCTATTCATAAAGGGCACCCGCATCGCGGATGTCCCCAAAGATGCGCTTAAAAGCGTCGGTACAGGCATCCGTGATTCGTTGCGACATTGGTTTTTAGTTATACGATGTAGCGCCATCGGCGTACTGGTGGGTTTCATTCCCGGTTTAGGAGCGCCAGTCGTGGACTGGTTTGCCTACGGACACGCGGCACAGACAGAGAAGGGAGCCAGAGAATCGTTTGGGAAAGGCGACGTCAGAGGTGTCATTGCTCCGGAGAGCGCCAATAACGCCAAGGAAGCGGGGGCGCTAATCCCAACAATTGCTTTCGGTGTTCCCGGAAGCGCCTCTATGGCTTTGGTCCTGGGAGCTTTTTTGATTCAAGGGCTCACCCCTGGTCCGGATATGCTCACCAAACATTTGGATGTTACGTATACGATCGTCTGGAGTTTGGTGATCGCAAACATTTTCGGCACGGCCATTTGTCTCTTGTTAACAAATCAATTGGCAAAACTTGCGCTAATCCGGATCCATTTTCTTGTTCCACCGGTGATCGTGATTATCTTTTTGGCTGCCTTCCAGGCCTCTCGGAGCCTCGGAGACCTCCTGTCCTTGCTGCTGTTTTCGGCTCTGGGCTGGTTGATGAAGAGATTTGCCTGGCCCAGGCCACCTCTAATTCTTGGCCTTGTGCTTAGCGGCATCTTGGAGCGAAATCTTTACATTTCTGTGGCCGCACTCGGAATGTCCTGGTTAACTAGACCCATAGTTATCCTCGTGGGAATTCTTGCGATTGCTAGTTTGGTGTACGGTCTCTGGCAACCCCGCCGTCGCATTGGGCAAAAAGCATCCCTTCAACTAAAAATCAGGCCCGGCGTAATCTTCACCCTCGTAATTGCCGTAGTCTTATTTGCCTTGGTGGTAACGGCCCGTGACTGGCCCTTGACTGCGCGCCTATTTCCCTGGGCAATAGGGATCCCCGCGTTGGGTTTTTGCTTGATCCAGATTGTGATGGAGTTGCTGAGAGCCGAACGCTTTGTCTCCGCGGGCGAGATGAATGGCTTTATGGATTTACCCGTCGATCGAGATATCCCGGCTTCCATGGTTACGCGGCGAGCGGCGATTATTTTTGGCTGGTTGGTTGCATTGTTCGCTGCTATCAAACTCGTCGGGTTCTTAATCAGCGTGCCTACTTTTGTCTGGCTGTATCTTACTATTCACGCGAAGGAGAGGTGGTGGTTTTCTCTGGTTTATACAACCGGGACTGTGGTATTCGTCTTGTCAGTTTTTCATTATTTGCTCGCCATTCCGTGGCCAAGAGGGGCACTCTCTTCCCCTGAAAAGGTCATTTTACAATGGCTCAGTAGTTACTGAAAGGCATGGCTCGGTCGTGTATCACCGTTTGCTCATATAGAGTCTATCAATGAAGCCGCTTTCGTCCAATTCTTTGATGAAGCGACTGTCGACAAAGTCCTCAGGTTTGGCCCCCTTTGCGCGCGGGTTTTCTTTCGTGACTGCATAGAGTCGAGAATGGTCTTGAGTCCGCACACCAAATTGTCAGAGGAACCGAGCCTCCACCCGTTGATACGCCGGAAACCAGCATGTGGAGGGACGTTAATATTTTCAATGAGGTCGGAATTCCCGCAGTGACGTTCGGAATGCCGCGGAAAAGTGCGCCCGACGTTTCGCAAAGATATGTGCAGGTTCGAGATCTCGTCGACACGGCAAAAATGTACGCG
>CAYPHJ010000068.1:0-24964 GCA_964410485.1 uncultured Syntrophobacteraceae bacterium | reverse complement strand
GCCCGTAGCTCAATTGGACAGAGCACCAGACTACGGATCTGGGGGTTGGGGGTTCAAATCCCTCCGGGCGCGCCAGAATACGCTCTTTTCCAGTCCAGCACAGATATTGTAGCGGTCCTTGAGTGTTGGTCGGGGATGCAAGCGGTGTCTCGGGCTACAGATGTATGATGAGACTCTGCCCGCTGTCGGCGGAATCACGAGCGGGCCTGCTGCCTGGCGCTATTCTCGATGTTTCACCCCAAGGAAGGAGCGGAGAAGCTGTGTAAGCGGCAATATACACAAGGTGGTTGTGTTACGCCCTGACGGTGATTTCCATATCACCGATTTGTCTCAGCGTGAATCCTCGCAGTTCGTTGATTTGGTTGCAAAACGCGGGAGTATTCACGTGGCCGTCCAGGCGCAGAATGGTACTGAGGAACGTACGTTCATGCGCTACACTAAACTCAATCGCGGCGCCACCGAGGCTGTCGGTAAACGCTCGGGCAGTAAGCAATTTTGCCTGTTCAATGTTTTGAGGAGATGCCTCGTGGCCGGTCGTGTGAACCCAAATCCAGGCGGAAGGATTCCATAACGGCTTACCTTTCATTTTGAGCTTATTATTCTCGCGCAATTTCATCCTTCGCGTGCCTCCGGTTCACTCCACTCTAGCACTTCAAGAGATGCGCACAACGCAAAAACCTCGTACGCCGGCGATCATTCACTTAAAGCTGGGCCCGTGTGAAACAAACGACCTCTTGTTAGCTTCAATCTGTGCGCTCGCCTTGCTCTGCTCTGTGCTCAAAGTCTTCCGCCAGCAACAGGACCTCTTCACCCAACTGCAGTACTTCTTCGATCTGTTCCCTGACAGCATCAGCCCAATCGCGGAGATCTTCACCCAATTGTTTTAGTTTCCGTGCCTGTCTCTGCTCTATGGCAGATTTGAGGCCTCTCATGTCCGGCACTTGCGTCGCCATACCCTCAACGCTGGAGGTGGCTTCGTTAACTTTCGCCGTCAACTGTTGCGCTATTTTGTCCACGCGGTCTGCATCTCCCTTCTGATGAAACAATCGTTTGCTCCCGCGCCCGAAGCGGCGCGTGTAGCAGCCAGGCCCGGAGCGAGCTCGCTATATTGTGTCTGTGCGCGGTTTGGTTTCCGTCACACTGCTGCGGTCTGGCGAAATGATACAGTCTTTTTAGCCAAAAGCCCAGAAAAAAACTTCAGTTGGCACAAGCCGGCAAAAACTGCACGAGATTGTGGAGAAAATAACAAGAATTGGGAAGAGCTTTTTGCGTTGCGGTATTGGATAAGTCCCGTGTGATCTGGTCTTGACGGGTTGTTTTCGGATCAAATGGCTCTGGAGGACACTCCGAGGAACGTCCAGTCAGCGCCCTGCTGATAAATGGTGTGTTGATGGCTTTTGACAGCCTCGAAGATATGGGTCGCTTCGGTTTTCATGAGACTGTAGTTACAGAGGGCAATAATGCGGCGCTTCCTAAATGCCGTATCGACCGTCCTCTCATAGGTGAAAAAATCATCCCAGTGCTCTGGGCTGACAAACGACGTATTGCCGGCGATGCGCAGACCCCTCGTAGCCGGCGGCCAACGCTCTGGCTTCCTCGCTCAACCAGTAACCCAGAACGTTGTCGATATTTGAGTGTTTTGGTTTGTGGTACCAATCGTCATAGTTACGGATATCAATCCGCTCTTCCAGCACGCCGTTGAAACCGGGCATCATGGTGATGAGATCTGCCTTTGCATCAGAGGAATCGTAGGGATCGGCGGTGATCCAGATGCATCGCTCGTTGTTGAGAAGACCAGCCTGAAAATAGGGAATGACGATCCGAACGAGCTCTTCGCGGCTGGTGTACCACTGACAGATGTGGCTTCCCCAGGAAATCTTTCCTATTCCAGGAATCCCCGACTCGGGTTGGGAGGGAATTTTAGTCATGACAATTTAGAGTCAATCGACCTTTTATCCTTGTTGCGCAATTCTAACTTTCGCCTTAGTCTTTGGGTTGTTTTTATTATCTTCGGTCTTCGTCGTCGGTTTCTTATCCTCGGTCTTCGGCCTCCCTGCCGTCGATGTTTTTATCTCGGTGTTGACCATGGTGGCCCTCCGGCGCGGATTTTTCATGTATAGTTCAGGTCTGAGGTCGGCAGCGTTCTCGCCGCGACCCGAGACGCGGGACCTGAGACTCGAGACGCATGATAGGTGCATCTTCTGTGATGACGGGTGAAACTGTCGCTTTTCAGTTGCTGTTTCTTTTGATCTCGCTTGGAGTCCTTTATCTCGGCGCCGAAGGGCTTATTCGTGGCGGCGCAGCCATTGCTCTGCGTTTGGGACTCACGCCGCTTGTGGTGGGTCTGACAATCGTCGCCTATGGTACCAGCACGCCTGAGTTGTTTGTCGGTATCCAATCGGCTCTGGAGCGCAAGGGCGACATCATCATTGGCAATGTGGTGGGCGCCAACATCCTGAACATCGCGCTCATGTTGGGGGTCGCGGCGTTGATCCGCCCGCAAGAGGTCAAACTCAATCTCGTCAGGGTGGATTTGCCCCTGATGACGTTAGTTTATTTGCTCTTTATTGTTTTTATTTGGGATGGAGGGGTATCCCGCGTGGAAGGGGCGGTCCTGTTCAGCGCGTTTATTGCCTACACCCTTTTCAACATAGTCCAGGCACGGAAAGAAACCAGCCGCGAGATCGACAAAGAATTTCAGGAAGGAATTCCGACGGCCAAAGGCAATGCACTCAAAGCAGTTTTTCTCATTCTGTTCGGGTTTGTCCTGTTGGCGTTGGGCTCTAACCTTCTGGTGCAAAACGCGGTCGCGTTGGCGACCAGCCTTGGGATCAGCGAGGCCATCATTGCCCTCACCATTGTCTCGTTGGGAACGACTTCGGCAGAGCTGACCACGGCGGTTGTCGCTGCCTACAAAAACGAACCCGATCTGGTCTTCGGCAATAGCATTGGGTCCTGCGTGTATAACATCCTTGCCATTGTCGGCCTCAGCGCGTTCATCGTCCCGCTCGAAGCCCCGGGAATCAGTTCGATCGATGTGGGAATGATGATTATAATGTCGCTGATCGTGCTCCCGTTCATGCGCACCGGGCTCGTGTTGACCCGCTGGGAAGGAGCGGTTTTACTTGGATTGTACGGAATCTACCTCGCACATTTGTGGCCCAGGTGATACCAGTCGAGATGACCAACGACCGAGGACGGACGACCGACGACCGGGATCGATCGTGTTCGTGATCGTGGATCGTGAGCGTGTGGGGGTTGGGAAGGATGAACTATGAACGATGAGAGCGGAAATGGGGGGGACCGGACCGCGGTCGTCTTTCCCCCATATCCCCGATCACGAGCCAGGAACACGACCCAGGCCCACGGTTCAGCACAGCTAATACGGAAGCTCGCTACGGGTATAAATGCCAGGAGTCCTGCGGCAAAAGAATGGCAACCGGCTCGCCGACTGTGAAACTAGGCGCGCCCGGTTGTCTGACTCGCAGCCCAACCCCACTGGTCTCAACCTCGAACAGTGTCGCGTCCCCTATGTAGTTAATGTTGATGATAGTTCCCCTGACGGCTTGCTGGCCGTCAGGGGCGGTGCGCGAAAGCCTTAAGTGCTCCGGACGGATGGCCAAAGTAACCCGGCTGCCTACCGGCAAGCCTTCTGGTATCATGCAGCGCAGCCTGCCAATGGGCGAGTCCGCCTCCTGCGGAGTGATGATTTTCCCGTAGATGAAGTTCATCTCCCCCACAAATTCGGCGACAAAGCGATCAGAGGGGCGAGCATAAACGTCCTGAGGCGGCCCAATTTGATTGATGCTCCCCTCGTACATGACGCACACCCGGTCACCCAGGCTGAGTGCCTCTGCCTGATCATGAGTCACATAGAGGGTTGTGACTCCAACAGAGCGCGTGATCTTCTTGAGCTCGAATCGCATTTGATCCCGAAGCCGCGCGTCGAGATTACTCAAGGGTTCATCCATTAGCAGCACCTTCGGATGTGTGACGATAGCGCGCGCCAGCGCGACCCGTTGCTGCTGCCCGCCGCTCAGATCGGTCGCCGGCCGCTCTTCCAACTCTTCGAGCCGCACCAATCGGAGAGACTCCCGAACACGCGCCTTGACTTCGCTTCTCGGAATGCGGTAGCGGCCGTCAGTTAGTGGCAGCGCGACATTGTCGAACACTGTCAGATGGGGCCAGACCGCATAGCTCTGGAAGACCATGCCTATGTTGCGCCGCTCCGGAGTAACGTAGATTTTGTCGATAACTGAATCCACGGTCTTACCCGCAATCGCAATTTGCCCTGCATCGGGTGTCTCCAGGCCGGCGACACAGCGAAGCGTCGTTGTCTTGCCGCAGCCACTTGGTCCCAGCAGAACGAGAAACTCTCCTTCAGCCACACTGAGTTCAATGCCTCGCAAAGCTCGCACGGGACCGCGCTCCGAGTTGTACACCTTTTCAAGCTGGCGAATCTGAATCATGAAGTTGTCGCCGGACACTCTTGCTGTCCGTTTCCCGTTCTGGTGTTGTGACTCACTGTTCAGTCAAGGCGCTCCGCCGCGCAAAACGCCAGAACAACAGAAGCAGAGGGAAGAAAAGTAGCAGCATCAGTAATGTGATGACCGAAGCTTCGGTCAATCCCGCGTGTCTCCAGTAGCCCCAGACAATTGCAGGTAATGTGATGCTATCTCGTCCGGAGAGAAAAACCGCGACCGTGACCTCACGATAAACGAGCAGTGTAGTCCATAACCAGACAGCCAGCACCGTTGGCCGTAATAACGGCAGCAGAACGCGCCGCGCCGTCCTTAGAGCTCCGAGCCCCGAAACATACGCCGCTTCCTCAAGCTCCTTGTGGATCTGGAGCACCGAGCCGTTCATCGCGCGGGTCGCAAAGGCGAGACGCACGATGATGTAAACCAACGCGATGAGCCATACGGTCCCGTAGATTGGAATCCAGTCCCTGAGGACAAATAGCGCTAGCATCAGCGCTCCCAGAGCAAAAAGGACGTCCGGAAGCGTGTGGGGAAGAAACGCGCCGAACTCCAGCGCGTATCTGGCGCGGCTGCGGGAGCGGATAACGACCCAGGAAATGCAGAATGAAATCACCACCACTACCAATGGAACCACGATCATCAAAGTCACCGTGTTCTGCAGCCCGCGCAGCACAAGATCCCAATTTACACGCCCAAAGTTGGCCAGAGTCGCCTGGCTGAGCATCTCGAGCGAAGGAGCCGTTACGTACGGCATGAAGGCCATAAAAACGACCAGCGCGATCGGCAACAACTTCGATAGGACAGCGTAGACGGCGATAAAGGCCCAGGCCGCGATTGCCCATCTGCCGAGATCGACGGCTTTCGGGCGATAGCCCTTGCCTGTGATGACCTGGTAACGCTCGCCACGGCGCAGCACTCGAGCGTAAAGAAAGGTCAGTGCCAATGCGACCACCATCATCGCTGTCCCCAGGGCGGCCATGATGCCGTATCTGGGCACCATGTCCACCGGAAACGCCATCACATATATGTAGGTGCTCAGCATGTATACTCTGTTTGCCAGGCCGAGCACGGCTGGGATATCGAACGTAGCGACGCCGATGATGAAGACGAAAATGGCCGCCGCCAGGATTCCCGGCAACGCGAGTGGCAACGTGACACGTAGAAGTGTCCGCGAAAAGCTCAAGCCGGCGGTACGCGCCGATTCTTCGAGCGCAGGATTCATGGAGCGCAACATTTGAACCGTAAGGATAAACGCCAGCGGGGCAAGGCTCATGCCCTGAACAAATGCCATCCCAAGAGGCGTCCCAATGTTTACAAGAGGGCGTTCGAAGCCTAACCATTCCATTACCCAATAATTCACCAAGCCAATCCTGGGGTGAGCGATAAACGTCCATCCCATTGCCACAAAAATGCCTGGCACAAGAAGCCCCACAGTCATAACCACGTAAATGAGGGTTTTTCTCTTGATAGTTGTTCGCTCAGTGAACCATGCGATGGGGAGTCCGATGATCATCGCGACGAAGGTAGTGGCAACCGCGAACACAAACGTGTTACGAAGTGCGCTGTACACAACCGGATCGGCAAAAAGTGCTCGGTAGTTCTCTAGGCCATAGCCCGCTTCCGGGGCGCCCACCACGCCCGTCTGGAAACTAATCCAGAAGACCACCACGACAAAGGCCGCGAGCACAAACATCGGCGCGATTGCCAGCGGTATCAATGGCGCCAGGCGGAAGGTTCGCCAATGCGGCATGAAATGGAACGTTAACGTCTTGGCGGCTGCTGCTGCTGAGCCCATGTATGACAGCCTCCATTGCGCGACGGGCGTTACGTTGGGGTCGGCGCCCCGCGTCAGTGGTGTTATCGGCCGCCGGCCTGAAGGATCTTTACGAATTCGTCCCTGACACGGCTTACTTCTTCATGCCCGGCCTCGAGCTCTCGCTGCACGGTATCCAAGTATAGCTTGCCGTGCTTCTCTCGAAGACTCCTCAGCATCTTTGCCGTGTTTGATTCAGGGTAGATGTGGAGATCGTGTCCCGCGTGCTCCCACTGAAGCCTTTGCCCTTCCTCGGTGTGGAGGAAATTCGTAAACAGTATGCCCGCGTTGGGATGGCGGGCATGCTGCGGAATACCAAAGTAGATAATGTTGACTCGGGCGACCTCCTGAATGACTGCGTGTCCCACCGGTGCGCCTCGGCGCTGGAATCGCAGGACGTCGTCGTGGCCGCAATCGAATACCATCATGGCAAACTCGCCGCTGGCAATCCGATCAACATCGGCACAGGTGAGAAGACCGCCGATGTGTTTAGCCAGGCGGACTGTGTAGTCTTTCATATACTCGTAGCCCTTGATGTCCCGTGCGGCGAACTGATAGAGCCCGGTCGCAAACGGAGTGGAGGCGATTCTGCCCTTCCACTTGGGCTTGAAGACGTCCTCCATGCTCCTGGGAACATCATCGCCTTTTACCAAACGCGTGTTGTAACTGATGCCCACCACCCGTGATGCCATCGCAATGCCCACCCCTTCAGGGGCAACTCGATCAAAATCCGCGCCCTTGGGAGCCGGACGCTCGACAATGGCTCGCCAGTCGATCTTTCTCAGCATGCCACTCTGGAGGCCGGCCGAGATATGGTTCGACGTGCCAAGGTAAATGTCGCTGCTCGACGGCTGCCCAGCCCGCCATTCCTGGGTCACCTTGTGTAGCATTTGCGGAAAGTTTGGGCCCGGAGTGAAGCTTACGCGGATGTTGGTGCCATATCGTTTATTGATAGCGGCAACCATCGCGGTCACACCTGGATGATCGCCAATGCGACCTCCAAGCCACTCGATGACCAGGTTTCCCTCCTGGTTTGCGGCTTGGATCACCTTCTCCAGGGCTGGCGACCGCGCGTCCAGCTTGTCTGGGCAGGTGAGAAGGACCGCAACGCCAAGCACCATCAGAAATCGCTTTAAAATACAAAAGAAGCGAGCCGATTGCATGGAGGATCCCTCCTTTTTCGAGCCCTTAATGCGGCCTCTATCACGCTGTAAGACGGAGTGTCAAACGGGCGGATGACCGACGACCGGGGACCGGGATCGATCGTGCTCGTGATCGTGACGGGACAAATATCGTGATCGTAAATCGTGAGCGTGTGGGGAAGGATCAATTATGAAAGATGAAAGCGGACACCGGGGAAGTTCGTGCCTCTTTACGAACGCGGAGTTGACAGTCGGTGGCCTTGGTGTGATAACGTCTTTCCACGCGAACGCGCGTGATCGCAAGGCCGGCCGGTACGCAGCACGGCAGGCAATCCAGATCCGGGGAGGGAACAACGATGGCAAGGATCGTGTGCATAATCGGTATCACACATAATCCTTTTCATCACCGGCTCACCAGCCAGCCAGCTTCCCAATGGAACGAAGATACCAAGAGGATGGTCGAGCGCAGCAATCTCATGCGCGAAAAGCTGCGCAACTCCAACCCACAGTCGCTCATCATGGTGGGGAACGATCATTTCCACCAGTTCTTTATGGATAACATGCCGGCGTTCATTATTGGCAAGATGGAGCTTTTCGACGGCGTCTATTACAACGAAACGCGCGAGTTCAACCTTCCCCGCTGTACGATCCCGGGAGATATGGAATTGGCTCGCCAGCTTCTCGAAGGTTCGCTCAAGCGCGGGGTTGATTTCGCGTTTTCCAACGAGCTCAAAGTTGATCACTCCGTGGTTGTGCCGATGCTGCTGGTCAGGCCCGAAATGGACCTGCCAATCGTGCCGATTATGACAAACTGCGTCGCTCCGCCACTCCCGCCGGCGGAGCGTTTCTACGAGGTAGGAAAAATCCTGCGCGAAGTGATCGACGAAATCCCTGACAACAAACGGATTGGAGTCGTTGTCAGTGGCAATCTTTCCCTGGAGGTCGGAGGTCCCCTGCAGTTCGACCCCAAGCCGATGGACGAAGAGTTTGATGACCAGGCCGTGAAGTGGATCTCAGAAGGCGATGTCGAAACGGCCCTGCGTGTGTGCACGTTTGATCGGATGACAGGCGCGGGAAACGTCACTCACGCCCTCGTGAACTTCCTGCTTGCGATGGCATTGGCGAAGGATATGCGCTGCACGTATGGCGAAGGGCTAAAGCGCAAGGGATCGACGCAACCGTTCTTTGCCTGGGAACCTGGATTGGAGGAGGCTTGAAGATGAGCCTGTATCTGGTTGACAAATTCATCTACCGGGTAGATCGCGACGAAAAGATGCTCAAAGACTATATGGCCGATTCCAAAGGGTTCGTCGCCAGATGGGAAAAGGTAGAAGCCAACAAGCTCAACGAGTGCGAGCGCACCAGTGGCCACAAATTCACCGAGGAGGAAAGAAGGGCATTGGCCGAAAAGGACTTCGAGAAACTCTATGCTATGGGCGCCCACGGATTTCTTCTCTGGACGCTGATGCTCCCTGTCCTGCAACCGGAGTTTCCGAACTTCCGCGCCCTGGTGGACTACTACAATTCAAAGATCAAGCCTCACGGGCGTCCCGACTTCAGCACTTAATCAACAGGTCAATGGTTCAGGTCTCCGTCGAACGACCCGCCACGACGAAATAAATCACCCACATGGAAACAGTGCCGCCGAAAACCGCAACGCGCGCGCCGTAACCTATGCTGCTGGGCGATACAAATCCTTCGATAAGCCCGGCAAAAACCAGCATGACCATACAGCCGATCTCGATGATCAAAGCGTCTGTGCCGACTTGTTTGAGCGCCGTGCTGCGACGAAGCTGGCCGGGCACCAGGATCGCCCCGGCCAGTAAGTAACCGGCGGCCCCGGCCAGACAGATCGCTATGAGCTCTGTGCCTCCATGAGGCATGATCCAGCCCCACAAAGCTTTTTCGTTACCTTGCAGCGCCATCCAGCCTGCCACAGATCCCAGGTGAATCCCGTTGAAGATGAGAAGCAGGGTGGTTCCGATCCCGGCGGTGAGGCCGAAGCCAAACGCCAGGAGCGTCACCTGAACGTTGTTCGTGATGATGGCTGACGAAATAATAGGGCGCACCACGCTTGGGATACTGTGAAGGTTTTCTTTGTGTGACGGGGTAAAGTCGAGGAACGCCTCGGACACCAGGTCATAGCCGAGGGTAGGATAGAGCTGGACTGCAACATAGCTAATGAGGGCTGGTCCGAAGAACATCGCGGTTGCGAGAGCCACAGCCCAGAGATGTTGGCGAAGACTCCGGGGGAAGCTCCCGAACCAGTCGGCCCATCCGCCATCCAGGGATCGCTGCATCCGGCCATAGAGAAGGTTGTGCCCGGCCACGGCCGTGCGATTGAGCCAATCGATCGTTGCAGTCGAAGCTCCGAGCGAACGCGCGCGCGCAAGATCGGCCGTCAGCGCCTGATAGTCGTCAATTAGCGCGGTCAGTTCCGCTGCGCTCAAGCTCCGCAGCGACTTGGGTCCGCGTCGCAACAGCTGTCGCACGCGCGCCGAAAATCGCGTCCACTGGAGTTGCTTCTCTTCCGCCGTCTGCATGCGTCCGCTCAAAAGAGCCCCGATGGGTTGGGACTGGCAGCTTTCACTCGGGCATTTGGCGCGTCGGCTCGAGCCAGGCTGAGAACCTCCAGGAGGATCTCTTCACAGTACGACAGCCGATCGGCGCTGGCACCGACCGCCTCTTTGCTCTCACCCAGTAGCGGCAGCAGCGGTTGGGCAATCTGCCATGCCAGGAGCGCTCGTTTTTCCCGAGGCAGGGTATGGCGCCGGGCTATGAATTGCTCGATCAAGCCGATTTGGTGCGGCGTTAGTGTGCCGCGAGGAAGCGTTACCGCGCGGCGCGAGCGGCCCCGTTCCACGCGCGCGGCCCAGGCGGCCGCCACCGCAGTGTCGGGTGCGGCGTCGAAGGCCTCGACCACCACCAGCGTGCCGGCAACCATGTCCCCAAGGCGCCGGCCTCGGTCGTCCAGGTACATGACTAGTCCCCCCAAAATTCCAGAGGGGGGCGGAAAGAGATCCGCTGCCCGAACGAGATTTCTCAGCGCGGCCTCACGAAGCCCTATAGGCAATCCCGTATCGGTGATGACGCGGAGTCCGAGCATCTTTTTTCCCGGCGTGACGCCGCGATTCAGTCCTTCGAGAAAAACGTAGTAGCCCCAGGCAACCAAAAATATAAAGAAAACCAGCAGGGCGAGATTCCAGGAACTCAGCCAACCCAGGCCTCCCTGCAGGCCGCGCGCGAGGAGCCGCATCTCGGTGATGCCGGCGAGGGCAATGACCACAACGCCAATGATGATCAGAAACACAATGATAAGCGCATCGAGCAAAAACGCGCAGAAACGCGAGCCGAGACCGGCCAACTCGAATTCAAGCGTGACATGGTCCGGGGTGGCAATTGAAACGCGATCTTCCATAATGCCTAAAGCAAGTCCGCTTGCCGAGCTTCCAGATAGCGGCGAATCAGTTGAATGGTGAGGTGCCTTGGGTCGCTTTCGAGGACCAGGATGCCGCGCGCGCGCATGTGCTCGAGAGCGAGTCTGCGTCTTCGTTGCAGGTCGGCCGCCGCCGCTTTGCGGTAGCTCTCCTGGAGCGATCCGGGGATAGAGTCCGCGATGGCGCGAATGCCGGGCTCCGCGAGGACAACGCACAGAACAAGATGCTTCGCTGCGGCCCGAGCCAGATTGTTGATCAGCCCGGCGCTAGCGGAGGCATCGAAAACGTCTGTAAACAGAACCACCAGACTACGGCGCCGGAGCATGGCCATTGCCTCCGCGATCACGTGCCAGTAATCCGACTCCACTGGCTGCGCCTCAACATCATAGAGCGCCTCGAGCACCCGCGGCATGATCGCGGGGCCGCGCACCGTGGGGAGAAAGGATTCTATTTTGTTCGAAAAGCACGCGACGGCGACTCCGTCTCCGCGCTTTTGCGCGACGAAACTGAGCAGGACAGCGGCGGTGAGCGCGTGATCAAGTTTCGCTTGTTGATTGACTGTGGCGGCCATCAAACGACCGCAGTCCAGGAGAATTGCCAGCTGCTGACCCTTTTCCACCTGCCGATTCCTGCTGACGAGCGTGCCGCGGCGAGCGGTCGCCTTCCAGTCCACGTTGCGCAGATCCTCTCCGGGGGTGTACGGCCTTAAGCTCTCGAAGTCCGTTCCCAGCGCTCTAAAATGGCGTGGCCGGCGGACGACTTCTTCGCGCTGATCGATTTTGGCAATGAGCCGATAGTCGTCCGAAGCAGAAAAGTGTGGATAGACTTTCACCGGCGCCTCACCCGCCAGTAGGCCAATCTGCCGCTGCACCATCCCTCGAAGAGGGCTTACTCTCAACACAATGTTACCGAACGCGTGGGCGCCCCGCCTGACCGGCCGAACCGCATAGGTCAATCGCGCTTCTCCTTGGGCCGGTATCTCGCCGTCGGGCATGTCGCTCGATAGTTCGAAGGCTTCCGGAAGCTCATCGCGCACGGCTACATGGATTACCGTCGGAGAAAGATTGCTGAGAACGAGATCTATGGAACGCTCCTGATCGAGACAGAAGCGCCCCGGTAGGTCACGGCGGGCACCCACTTGGTGCTTACCTGGAAGCGCGCGCGCATCGCGCAGCACCAGAGCAAAGAGCGATAGAAGATAAATGACGCCGGCAAGCCATCCGCCGGGCACGAGCAAAGCTAGCAGCCAGAGCGGCGCTCCGAGTAAGAGGAGTCGAATCAGCCTGAGAGTGGGGAGCAGCATGCGGTTAGCGAGGGACTTCGACCTCGGCCAAGAGCGACTGAATACAGGCGTCCGGCGTCAACCCCTCGATTTCCGCCTCCGGTGTCAACCGCACTCGATGGCGCAACACCGGCTTGGCTATCAATTGAACGTCATCAGGGCTCGCGTAATCTTTACCGCGCAAGAGCGCGAGAGCCTTTGCGGCTTGCAGCAACATTACGGCCGCGCGCGGGCTGCCGCCGAGGGTGAGGCTTGGGAAAGAGCGGGACTGGCGGACGATTCTCAAGACATACTCCTGCACACTATCATCGACCCGGACGCCATACGCCTGGGAGCGAACCTGAACAATCTGCTCCGGCCCCGCAACCGGTCGAATGACGCACTCAGGCTTCAATATCTTCTCCCCCATCTCCTGGATCCGCTTGAGCATGGCGCGCTCTTCCTCTTCACCGGGATAGTCCACGCGCACCTTCATCAGGAATCGGTCAAGTTGGGCCTCGGGGAGCGGGTAGGTGCCTTCGTATTCGATTGGGTTCTGCGTGGCAATGACCGTAAAGAGAGGCGAGATGGGTCGCGTTTGACCGTCGATGCTCACCTGATGCTCTTGCATGGCTTCGAGGAGCGCCGCCTGAGTCTTCGCCGGTGCCCGATTGATCTCGTCTGCCAGGACGATATCGGCAAACAGCGGCCCGGGGCGAAAGCGGAATTCGCCTTTGCCGGACTCGAACACATTCACTCCGGTAATATCCGAAGGCATCAAGTCGGGTGTAAATTGAATGCGTGAAAAGGAACAGCGCAAAGCGGCGGCAAGGCTGCGCGCCAGCAATGTCTTGGCGACTCCGGGCACTCCTTCGAGCAGAACATGGCCGCCAGCGGTCACGGCGACGAGAAGGCTCTGGATTGCCGTCGACTGGCCTTGCACCACTCGCTCCAACTCCGCTTGTATCGCGCGGCCAAAAGTCAGTGTTTCGGGTGTGATCGGATCTTCGTTCATCGCAAGCTTCCTTGTTCGATTTCTCCCGCAATCCGGCCGAGCTCGACGAATTCGTCATCGGTGAGCCTCGTGCCGTGCGCGGCTTTCGTTGATAGTTCACGCAGGCGCATCACCGGCTCAGCCGCCTGTCCAATTTTGCCGCCTGCCGGTTTTCCGATACCGGCAGCGCTGCCATCCACTTCCGCAAGCTGGCGGGAGAGATTCTGCACGATCAGGCTGGCGGCCAATTCACGCGCCTCGGCTGCTTGAAAAAGGCTCGCGCGCGCTTCGACTAGTTCGAGCGGGCTAGTGCGGGCCTGGGGCAGCGGCTCGGAGATTCTGCCGAAACGCCGCCGATAGCCAAAGACATAAAGGAGACCCGCGGCCGCGACCTGCAGAAGAACCCAACCCCAGGGAGTCTTGAGAAAAGCCCACGCCAGCATCGCAACGCTTCTTTGCTCGCCGAAACCGTGGTGGTACTCATCAAAAAGCACCTTGCCATTTGGCCATCGGGCGGCTAGCGTCACGAGCCATACTGCATTGTCGGCGTGGCGCAGCGCCCGGTTGCTCACGATAGCGGGATCCGGCAGCGCCACAATGCGTCCCTTGCCGATCGGGATTTCGATTGCCAGGACGCCTTTCTCGCTCTTGGCCAACACGTTCCCCTCCCGAGCCGAAGAAAAGTGCCGCCGCGTTTGAACCGTCAGGCTGCCGTCGGGCAGCGATGAGCCCTTAATTTGAACGCGCTCCAGTTCTCCTTGTTCCGACCACGCCAAACCCGGCGCGTGCCGCGACAGATAAGTTTCTTTTTTAACGCTGTCTCTTCGGGAAGATTTTTTTGTTTCGTTGTTGGCGCTCTTTTCCGTGGCCGCGCGGGATGTGAGCGGCCAACCATTCGCGGACGCAAGGATAAGCTGGCCGCCCCGCTCGAGCCACTGATCGAGTTGCTCGGCTTCGCTTCGCGACAGCGGCGTTGCCGGGCCGGCAACAATCAGCGTGCCGGCAGGCTCGTCATCTGAAATTCTATTCAGCGGGAGCCGCCATTGCTCCACCGCCGGCAAGAATCGCTGCATCACGAGCAGTAACGCGCGCGCGCCGCTTTGATCGGTGAAAAAGGTTGACGCGCGTCCATGGAAGGGATCGTCGCGCCGCTCGCCCGAGAGGGACCCTAGAACGGCGGCCAGAACCACGAGCAACCCCACGGAAACGATGGCCGTGGTCCAGTTCCGTGCTTGAGGACTCATCCGGTGGGCTCCTCCAGCAACGTCCCGATGCGGGCGATAAGAGAATGAACGGAGGATTGAGACGCGGGCTTGTGGGCATAAATTGCCTGGTCATAGAGATCCGTGAATTCGGCAAAGGTGGAATACCAGGGATGGCTTGGAGCAACTTCGCTGAGATAGTGCGCGTTGGTCTTCCAACCGGCGAAACGAATCGCTCCCCGCTCGTCCAACAACCCCAGAAAAACGCGATGCGCTATCCAGACAGCGCGGCGACAATCGCCCTCCTCGAGCAGCCGGCGGGCGACATTCAATCCTTCGCGCCAGTTCGCCGCCACTCCCTCCAGAATGTCCCAGCGCGAGGACCGGTCGGGTGTTTGACGTAGAGCTTTTTGGAAGGGCCAAAGGTCAGCGAGTGCCAGGTAAAGGATATGAATCAATGAAGCGGCCATCAGCAGCGCGACGACTATCGCGGCGATGCGGGCGAGCGTCGGGTTTTGGACGGACCACTCAGCCAGGCCACTTAGCGAATCGTGGATCATCTTCAGTAACGATCTCAGGGTCTCCTCCCAGGGGGAGGGGCCGCTGAACTCGGGGCGGCGCAAGATTTCGCGCGTCGCTTGCCGAATGGCTTCGGCATCGGGAACGCCTTCCAATGGAGCGACTGTGGACATGCGGTGATTACTGATGGATTGCGGACACCGCGTCCAGCTCCGCGTGGGCAGCTAGCGAGCGGCTGAGCATTTCCAGATCGAAGCCCTCTTTGCGGATGCGGAAGTCGTAGTAGAGAAGGATGTCCGCAATGACCACGAGCGGTGTCAGGAACATCGAGACAGCATCGGTCAACGCCGTTTGCAGCAGACCGGTTCTCAGCGACTCTTGCGTGAAGAACAGCCCCACGACTTGCTTCACGCCGATACCCAAGAGTCCTTGCAGCACCCAGACCACCACCATCACGGCAAACACCTTTTTGCGATTGCCCTTCACCAACTCCCAGCTGCGGCGCAAGCTCGGTGCGGCTTTGTGCCCCTCGACCAGCACCACGGGAATGACGAGCGCATACGAGAGCGACCAGAGGATCCCGGGAACAATAAAAAGGAGAAATCCGAAAAAGACGCGCACGATGATAATGAGCTGGGCCACTGCAAGCGTCACAAAGCGCTTCAGGGCGCGCTTGAGTGCCTGAAAAACGGTGACATCGTTCCCGAGATAGCGCTCGCTGATCGCATAGGTTGCGGCTCCGGTTGCGAGAGGCAAGGCGACGCTGACCCAAAGTATGAGTAGTGCAAGCTGCGACAAAAGGTTGGCGGTTAGACTCCCCGTGCGCAAGCCGACGCTGGCAACGCCGGCTTCGATCGCGAGATGAATGGCATAGAGCGGAACATAGGCCGCGGCTACAATGCCTAACATGAGGGCGAGGTTTCGTTCGTAAAGGCGAAAAGCACGGTCGAGGAGCATGCCGACCGTCATCGCTTCGAAGCGGGGGGTATGGGAATTCACGGTTTTTGTCCTGTCCCAAAGCACGGGTGACGAGCAGTCGCGTGCCCCGAATAGGCCGTTATTAAACTGCACTATGGCTTACGGTTCAAGGAAAAAATCGAGGAATGAAGCTCGGTTTTTTCCGCTATGGCCTTTCACTGATTGAAACTTTTAACCCTTTGAAGCTTTGAACTTTTGAACGCCCCCTCAAGGGGAGGGGTCGCGATCGGGGTTCACGGCCCAGCGCCCAGAACTGATATCGAACTTGAAGGGCGATATTGGCACGTTTTCGGAATTCCGGAAACAAAAGAACCAGATCGCCAGACGGTGCGCGGCTTCATTCAGCGCGTTAATTCTTGCGCGGGTGAGCTGGTACTTTCAAGCTCATGGCCTTAGCGTAAATAGATCGACGATCTTTGGCCGCAACTTCGATCCGTCCATCTCTGGTTCGTCCACGGCAATCACGTAAGCGGTCAGACTGTCTCGGGTGAGGCGCAGGCGAATGAATTGTTTGAACCGCTCGACCCTGGCGGCTCCGCCGGCTTCATTGTTGTGCGCGTTAAATCCCAGTGCCACCGCCAAGTACCAGCCAAACCAGACGCAGCTCATGACGGCACCTAACGCCGCAGCCAAAACAACGTTCAGTGTAAACGCCCGCCAGGGCGCAACAGTCAGCGACAACGCCGGCAGCAAATCATTCAGAAGAAAAGGGGTGGCGAGTTGGGCACCACCGTGGAGGATCCAGATCAGCAACAATGGCAGGGGAGAGGGGCAGATGACAGCCCGGCGACCGAGGAAAGTAAAAAGGAGCAAGAAAAGACCGGCCGCAGGGATGGACCATAAGCTTCCGCAGCTGATCAGGACAAACGGGATAGTAAGCTGCAGCACTCCATGCCACGCGCCCAGCAAAGCAACACCTGTTATGCCGGCGCTGCTCAATAAGCTGGCTCCCACCAATGGCCCGTACAGCGTCAACCCGAAGAAAACGCCGAGTACCACGAGCGCAAAGAGCATGTCGAATAAGAACTCTCGCGCAGAATACGTTGCAAATCCGTAGAGCACCAGACAAAAAGCAGCCACGACCAGAAACAACCACGCCCCGATCGGCCAGTAATCAATCGAGGTGATTCGCCGCTTCGATGACTGCTTGAAAAGCAATTCGGAGTAATGAGCGGCTTCCCTGAGAAGCAGCAAAGCAAACACGGCGACCGCGAGCACCAAAACGACATTCCACAAAGAGCCGAGTGGCGGATTCGCGCGAAAACTGAGCACGCTCGCCCCGAACAGACCTGCGCTGCCGAGATTCTCGATGCCGAGCCAATGCGAAAGTGCGTGAAAAAGCCCTCGGCTGTTTCCGCCGATCGTCGCTCCGAGGTAAATGATCGCGGCGACGAGCGCGCCGATAAACCATACTCCCCCGCCTGTCCAAATCCGTGTCGGATCGAGAAGCCGCTTGCCCACTGCTTTGCGAGAATCATTCGGCGATGGGTACAGGGCCTGGTGCTCGACCTGATGCAAAGCGGTTTGTGTGGGGTGAAGAAAAGCGCCGCCGCCACCCGTGACGACGGACGCATAATTTGCGCCGGGTGGTGCTCCGGGCGGCGACCTATCCGACGCCGGACCCCAGTAGCGCGCATAATGATGGATGTCGCCGGAGAGGTCGAGGCGACATTTACCTCTTTCGAGGGCGCCGTTGTGCAAGAAGGGCGCGTCGAGCTGCAACCGCGCAACAAACGCGCGTGCGAGGTAGGAAGCACGGTCTGAACGTGCGCCAAACACGGTCGTCGGCTCGGGCGTGGCAACGATCAGTTTATCTGGCAGCTCACCGCCACTCAAGCTGCGGAAAAAGTCCGCCTGGCGCAGATCGAGTTTGCCCTCCTGGGCGTCAAGTCCCAAAACCACCAGCCGAAGGGTAGACGTAAGGCAACGTAACTGGCTTCTTGACGGCGCACGAATCCCGGAAGCGAAAGCTGAGGCGTCTGGCCCCAGCGATCGGGATCGTTTTCCCGCGTGATCGGCCGGCGGAACTGGCGATGAAACCCATCCCGCAGATCATAGCAGTCGTGGTTCCCGGGTATTCCGTACACTGGTCGTTGCTCAAGCTCTTTACCTGCTTTTATCAGGTCGTCGTGCGCCCAACGGAAGGGGGACTGGAAACGCTCGGCGAGCGTCGCGTAATCAGCAATATGATAGGCGGTGTCGCCGCCGACGAAGAGAAAGGCACCGCGCGGAAGTCTTTTCGACCACTGATCCGTCCTATCGAGCGCGGCGTTCTGAGAACCATCTGAAGAGACGCCGGGGGTATCCGACGTCCAGATATCGCTCATGCAGAGATAGGCCATGCTGTAGGTCGGCAACTGACCGTCGCCGGTATCCGCGAGATAATCAAACCAGAACTCTTCCCCATCGGGATCCGAAGCAGCGAATTTCTCCACGTTGGCTTGCATCCAGTCCTTCAAATCCAACTTGTCCTGGTAAGCGGAGTAGAGCGCGATCCGCTTGAGGCCGGAAAGGAGCTGGCGTCCAAGCAACCATGCGACGGGAGGGCCAAAGTCTTCCTTCTTTTGCGGCTTGCTCGGGTAGGACTGTCTCTCGTTCACGACCGCGTCAAGAAAGCGGGACGCCGCGAAGAAGATGAGCCCCAAGACGAGGGTGAACAGACCCGCAACAAACCATACCCACTGGGCCGGACCCGAGAATGGCAACTGCAAAAGCGGCAGGAAGACTCCAAGCAAAACCAAACCAACGCCGATACGGAGCAGCTTGGTCTCATATTGCCTCATCTTGACCCTGACCTCCTTTCCGCCGGATCAACACACAATGCGTTCGGCCAGTCAGGCAGCCGAAGGATGGAAACAACGGAAGTGGGAAGAAAGAATGACCTCAAGTAGCGTCATCATTGAACGCGCCCGTTCAGATCTCAAGTGAAATTATCGCCAATGAGCGAGATTCAAAGATGACTAAGGAAGCCTCTGAGCCCCGGGACAGTCTGGAGGACATCCAGATACTTGATACCGGAGGCCGTGTTGAAAATAAGCACCTCGTCCATCGGCTTGATCCACCTTTGCTGTACCAGACGGCGCAATGCCGCCACTGAGGCCGCCGCTTCAGGACAGAGAAAAATTCCCTCGGTCCGTCCGACAAGGGGAATCTCCGCGAGCATTTCATCGTCGGAAATGCTTAACGCCGTGCCTTGACTTTCTCGAAGCGCCCGCAACATCAGAAAATCGGCTACCGCTTGAGGCACACGCAGGCCGGACGCCACAGTCTTTGCGTTTTGCCATGGCTCGGCTGTCTCGTTGCCGGCCTCAAACGCGCGTACAATGGGAGCGCAACCGCTGGCCTGCACCGAAGCCATGCGCGGCCGCCCACTATCGATCCAGCCCATCTCTTCCATCTCGCCAAAAGCCTTCCACATGCCAATGAGGCCGGTGCCGCCGCCCGTGGGATAAATAATCACGTTGGGCAATCTCCAGCCGAGTTGTTCCGCTATTTCGTACCCCATAGTCTTCTTGCCTTCCAGGCGATAAGGCTCCTTCAGAGTCGAGACATCGAACCAGCCTTGGGCGGTTTTTCTTTCCGCGATGATTCTGCCGCAATCGTTGATCAAACCATCCACCAGCGTGAGCCTGGCGCCGTACTGCTGCGCTTCGATCCGGTTAGCCACAGGCGTGTCCCTGGGCATGAAGACATGAGCCTCGATGCGCGCGCGCGCCGCATAGGCTGCAAGGGAACCGCCGGCATTTCCTGCGGAAGGAATCGCTAGTTTTTGCACTCCAAGCTCTTTCGCCCGCGAGACAGCGAGCGACAGGCCGCGATCTTTAAATGAGCCCGTAGGATTCTGCGCTTCATCCTTGATCCAGAGGTGGTCCAAGCCGAATTCGCGTGCCAAGGTCTTCGCTTCGATTAGCGGCGTGAACCCCTCACCCAAACTCACAAGGTTGATGTCGTCAAAAAGCGGTAGCAGCTCGCGATAGCGCCACAGGGTCGGCAAGCGGCCCTGAAGTGAGGACTTGGCCAGTACGGCCGAAGCTGATTTTAGGTCATAGCGCACCAGTAGGGGCGAGCCACATACGCATAGATTGAGTAGCTCGGAAAGGGAAAAACAATTGCCGCAACGGGGGCAGACAATCTCTTCTGCGAATGTCTTGGGTGGCATATTTCTCAACTGCGTCAGCAATCACTGCTTCGGACCGCTTGAAATTAGGAAAGTTGATACCCCGTGTCAACTTTGCTGTGATTTGAGTTTTAATTTCCGGTTTGCGTTTTTATAATTTATCGTTCACCCGCTCTGGGCGTGCAAGGATAAAGGCTGAAAATCTATTTACGATGGCAACGCTCGTGTCCCTCCCTCCTGTGTCCTTCCCTCCTGTGTCCTTCCCTCCTGTTGACACAAAACCTCTTGACCCGGGTAGGCTTCGCCCCGGCCAACTTAGCTGGGCGGAGTTAGGACCCGCTCGGGCTGGCGATGATCTCTTTTGCGGGAGGTGATAATGTTACGGATTGTTCAAGTCATTGTGTGCGCGGTATTGATCGTAGCGATCCTTGGTGGGCCGTCCGAGGGACAACAGCCGCCGTTTGCCACCACAAAGGTCGACGGCACTGATAACGTTTACATCTTTCGCTACGGCAATCACCAAGCCATGTTCATTGTTACCTCTGCGGGCGTGATTGCTACCGATCCGATCGGATACGGTCGGCCCCAGGCCGTGACAACTTACGTTGATGAGATCAGAAAGATCACTAACCAACCGATCAGGTACGTCATCTACAGCCATCATCAAGAGAAGGAGATGGAACTGCCTAAATACGCAAGCTGGCCCAATTACAAGCAGGCGTTGCCGTTCGTCCTCCGGCGCTATTGCGGCCTCTGGGGCCGCGGCACCTAAAAGCCGTGATCTTTCTGACCATCCCTCATGTTCCGCCCTTAGCTTTTCGCACGGCGACACGTCCACGTCTCTTCCGAACTTATCTTTTGCCTCTACCCTCCATATCACCCGACGATCACGTCTCACGAACACGGCTTTTCCCCTCCCCTCCCACGATCACTGTATTTTTCCTAACGGTCTCCTTGACACGCAATGCTGGAATGGTCTTAGATGCGGTTAAATAAACCAACCGGGCCCCTGCTTCGGACCTTCGGCAATATTCCAACAGTTGGAGGTGGATACGATGAGAAGACCGCGCATTGTTGCATTTGCTCTCGCGCTAACCTTTGTGTTTGCGGCAGGAATTTACGCGGACGGAAGGGCCATGGCTCAGCAGTCCTTCTACGAGGGGAAAAGAATTCGTATGATCGTTCCCCGGTCCACGGGCGGAGGCTATGATCTCTATGCTCGAGTTATCGCGCGCCACATGGGCCGCCACATTCCGGGTAACCCGAGCTTTATAGTACAGAATATACCGGGCGGAGCGGGTATCGTGGCAACCAACTACATGTACCGCGTGGCGTCACGCGACGGCCTCACCATGGGCCTCATGAGCCGCGAAGCACCCACGCAGGAAGTGTCGGGCCTTGCCGGGGTCGAGTTCAAGATGGCCGATTTCAGCTGGATTGGGAACGCCAACGTCGAGATGACGGTGGCCGTTGGCCGCGCCGACCGGGGATTCAAGACGCTCAAGGAGCTGATCAAGTCACCCAAGCCTCTCGTCGTGGGAACTACAGGCCCGGGCTCCGCAACCTATAACTTTCCGGCGGTTTTGAAAGAGGTGCTCGGCGCGAACTTCGAAATCATCAGCGGCTACAAAGGAACGGCGGACATTCGGGGCGCCGTCGAGAGAGGAGAGCTCGACGGCATCGGCGGCTGGTCCTGGTCCTCCGTGGTGACCACGGGCGCGGAGTGGCTTGAACGGAGATTCGTCAACATCCTCGTCTATCATAACCCCGAGCGGAACAAGGAGATGGCCGAGAGGGGCGTGCCCTGGTTGTTCGACTTCCCGATTTCGAAACCGGATCGAGATTACGTCGACGCGGTTTTCTTTCCGAATGTCGTGGGGAGGCCCTTTGCCGCGCCGCCCGGTGTTGCCCCGGAAAGGCTTGCCATTCTGAGAACCGCGTTCATGAAGACCATGGAGGATCCGAAATTTAAGAGCGAAGCGGCCAAACTCGATCTGGAGATCGTCGACCCGCTCCCCGGGGATAAAGTTGCGGAGTTGGTAAAACGCTTCTTCGCTACAGATCCGAAGATCTTGGCGCGAGTCGCCCAGTTATTGGGCGGAAAATAGCCTTCGCGCTGTTCGCGTATTCGAGGTAAAAATCTCTGCCGAAGACGGCGACCGGGAATCACATACCGCAGAGTGGGAGCATCGAACTTCGGCGCGCTCCGGACGAACTCCGTATCCCAGTCGCCTGGTCTTGGCGCTGGCATGGATCGCGTCCTATCATAAGCTTGCGCTCGCCCGCAGAGGGGGATGAAAATGAGCCCTCGCCCTGCGCCAAGATAGCAAAGCTGTCATCCATCCCATCACGTCCTTGCCGACCTCATCCTTTATCCTTTTGGGCGGAGCCGTATTCCCGAGTAGGGCGCAAGGCCGTAGCGAGGGGTCACGAACACGGCTTTTTCCCAAGCCTTTTCATCCTTCAAAATGCCCTTCAAGCCTCGGTCGCCTGTATCCTTTTGTACCGAGTCTCTGGTCCGGTCGAACGCGAACACGATCACGTCTTTTCCCGCTCCACGACGGTAGTTGATCTGACACGAGCACGATCAGGGTTCTTCCCCTAGAATCGCTTCAGCATCAATGGTGATGTAAACCAAGTCGCCAACGACCACTCCGCCCTTGGCCAGTGGAGCGTTCCAGCTCACGCCGAAGTCGTGCCGATTGATAGTTGTCCTGGCGAGAAAGCCGGCTCTCGTTTTCGGCCCCTTATCGACGCCGTCTTCCCACCATGGGGTTTGCCATTGACCCAGATAGTGAACGCGGAGCGGCACCGCGCGGGTCGCCCCGCGTATCGTCAACTCACCGGTGAGAACCGCGTCGCTCGCGCCGGTTATCTGAACCTGATTTCCTTTAAAAGTAATGTTCGGGTGCGTTTCGACATCGAGAAAATCAGCGCTCTTGAGATGAGCGTCGCGATCTGTGTCGCCGGTCCAAATCCCGCCCGCATCGATCGTGACTTCGACGGAACCAGCGGTTGGATTCGTGGGATCAAAAATTAGCGTGCCGCGCGCGTTCTTAAAATGGCCGCGGACGTACGTCACCATCATGTGACGAACGCAAAACTCCGCGGCCGTATGTCCCGGCTCGAAAAACCACTTAGCCATAGCAAATCTCCTGTGCTCCACTATACGCCCGGAGGGGAGCGTTCGCTATGCGAAACGTTCCCGTTCCTCATTCCCGCAGGCCGCAAGGCCATATCGTCGTCCTTTCCCCATCCCACGTTCCTACGAACACGAACACGGCCCTTCTCCCCGCACGACCACGATCACGTCTTTTCCTCCGGGGCCGTATTCCCGAGTAGGCCGCAAGGCCGTAGCGAGGGGATCACGAATCACGAACACGTCCCTTTCCCAACTCCCCCCACGAGCACGAACACGTCCCACGAACACGGTATTTGTCCACTTGCCTGGCCCACTCCTATCGCTTAAGATCCTTGAACACAGCTATTAGAACGGCAAAGCCATTGAGTCTTTTACCAACCTACTAAGTTTTCATCACGTTATTGCTGGGCAATAAGGAGTGGGAGATGGATATTCACCAGTTTCACGCCCTGGTTGAAGGGCGTAGGAGCATTCGCGGTTATGACGAGAGCTGCGACGTGCCGGACGAAGCCATCAAGAGCATTCTGGACTGTGCTCGTTGGGCGCCCTCGGGTGGCAACGGCCAGCCGTGGGAATTCGTTATCGTGAGAAACAGAGAAACCAGACACAAAATCGCTGATGTTTATCTAAAGCAGTTGGAACAGAAGCGCGAAATGGATTTGGCCGTGAGGGGCACGGCCAAAATGACGGGTGACGGATTTCGCCATGCGCCCGTTCACCTCATTATCCTAGGCGATCCGAGAGTGAAAGAATCCTATCCTATCAGGACCAAGTTGGACAAAGCCGAATCCCATTTCATCACGGGTCTGGCTAATGCTACTCTTTTGATTCACCTGGCCGCGACTTCTCTGGGGCTGGCGTCACAATATGTGAGCGATGCCAATTCCCCTTACATGGAAACGATGCTCAAAGTTCTGCTAAAGATTCCAGAGCCGCTCAGGATATATCATCTCGTGCCCATTGGTTACGCCAAATCTAGTGTTCCCCCTCCGCCGCGTCGTGAGCTGGAGGAAATCATTCATTACGAGAGCTACGACGTGAACAAATTTCGCGACGAGCAGGGAATGACAAAATTCATCATGAGTCGAACATTACAGGGTGGTTACGGGAGGAGACGGTCATAAGGTTGACAAGTCGGCACGGACAATGACGCGGTCGTCCGTGGCGGATCAGCACCACCTGCTGTTCGGGCCTACCGGCGACGCCGGTAATAGTCGCCGCGCCCATCGTAGCTACTGTCACGCCGATCATCGCGACGCCTTTCGTAAGCGCGGCCATCGCGAAAACCATCACGGTAAGAACCGGAGGGGCTCGCGTAATCGCTGTGATCATCAGATGCCAGCTCGTGGCAGCCACCGACCAAGCTCGTTAAGACGACCAGCATAGAAACCGCCAGAAAGTTGTTTGCCTTCATCTCGTCGCCCTCCTTCTTCTCATGTTAGACGGATGACCAGTTGACAACGCAACAAATGACAAACAAATTTGACGGAATCTTTACCATTGTGAGCCGACCGCTGTTTGGTTCCCCAAACTTTTTAGCGGAGCGAAAGTCATATTGAACCTTTGAACCCTTCGCAGGGCAGGTTACTGGAACGTGTCGAACAGAGATCCGTCCAACGAAATGGTTGGACCGCTTGATCATGGGACGAGAGATTTCAGACTCTCACTGAGCGCCTCTGTGAAGCCAATCAAGACACCTGATATTCAGGATTCCGCGATCAGCATCGCGCTTACCCCAGGAGAGCACAGCTGTCAAAAAACTTATTTTCTTGCCGTAAGATTGTTTAGAATTAAAAGTCTGATCATCCCGTGTGTTTATCCAGAGGCTGAAACTTGCTTGAAGTCCTCGCCCGAGTCACACGGCAATTAGAGTTGTAA
>CAYPHJ010000067.1:0-25197 GCA_964410485.1 uncultured Syntrophobacteraceae bacterium | reverse complement strand
TGTATTGAGCTTGCCCGCACCACCTGGCCAGTTTGGCCTATGGCATGCTTCACGAAAGAGGCTACCGCAACATGAAAGTCCTCGACGAGGGCATTATCGGGTGGCAGGAAAAACGCTTTCCCATGGCGGGAACAAAGATCCGGTAACTTCCCTCGCGCATGACTGAAAAAGACGCAGTTGTTCTTCTGAGCGGCGGCTTGGACTCTGCCACAGCGGCAGCGATAGCCAAAAAAGACGGCTATCAGCTGCACGCCCTCAGCTTCCGCTACGGGCAGCGGCATGATCGTGAGATCGAGGCGGCCCAAAAGGTCGCTGCCTTTTTACGGGTACACTCCCACCGGACACTGATTCTTGATCTTCGGGCAATCGGTGGTTCGGCGTTAACCGATCGCATCGATATTCCCAAGGGACGAAGCGCGGGCGAAATCTCGCGCGGCATTCCGGCGACTTATGTGCCGGCCCGGAACACCATTTTTCTTTCATTCGCACTGGCGCTCGCCGAGCGGATTGAAGCAGAAGACATCTTTTTTGGGGCAAATCAGCTGGACTACAGTGGCTATCCCGATTGCCGAGAGGAATACATTCAGGCCTTTGAGCAGATGGCCAATGTCGCCACCAAAGCCACCGTGGAAGGCACGAAACGTATACGCGTCCATGCGCCGTTGATCCATATGACGAAAGCACAAATCATCTTGAAAGGCATGGAATTGGGAATGAATTACGAGCTGACGTGGAGCTGCTACGACCCTTTGCCGGACGGCCGCGCCTGCGCGCTGTGCGATAGCTGTCAGTTGAGACGCAAAGGCTTTAGCGAGGCAGGGCTAACCGATCCGATCTCGTACGCTCCGACGGCCAATGCTTTCTGAGCCCTTTACACCGCAGTTTCTGAGCCAATTGGAAACGCTCCGGCTGCGTACGCGGAAGGAATTCCTTGGCAGTCATACGGGCAGCTACTCATCGCCTCGGCGCGGCACAAGTTTGGAGTTTGCCGATTATCGTCGTTACTCGCCAGGCGACGACCTGCGCTACCTCGACTGGGGTATTTATGCGCGCAGCGACCGGCTGTATGTCAAGGTCTTCCGCGAAGAAGTCGATCTTTTTGCTTATATCTTTATTGACGCCAGCGCTTCGATGGCGTTTCCCACTGTGAAAGAGAAATTTTCACCTGCGACGCATATCGCCCTCGCGCTGGCTTACGTGGTGCTGGCAAACCACGATCACGTAAGGATTCATTTTCTGCAGGAGCAATCGGACGGTTGCGGCTCGCCTTTTTATCGCGGCAGGCGGCGCATGATCGACTGCGTCAACTTCGCCGAGTCCACACGCCCTCGTGGCGGGCTCGAACTGGGGCAGAGTTTGGGAGAACACTTGAGGGCTCTACGACGCCCGGGCAAGGCGATCCTGATTTCCGATTTCTTGATGCCCACGGCGGCGTACCAGAAGGGGCTCGATTTGTTGCGTGCGCGCAACCTTGACATCACAGCCATTCAGGTGCTCGCGCGCCAGGAAGTCGATCCCTCGTTTCCGCCCGGCAACCTACAATTGATCGACAGCGAAGGTCAGGGGCAGTTGAACTTCCATTGGGATACCGCTGCGCGTGGCGACTATCAGGCGCGCTTGGCTCATCACAATCTCGAACTGCGCAGCTTTTGCCATCAAAACGGCATTCATTACTCTCTTTACGTAACCGATCGGGACCTCGGGGATTTTGTTTTTGCCACGCTGCCGGTCATAGGTCTCTTTAAGTAAACTACCATAATGGAATTCCTCAATCCCACCGCTCTCTACGGGCTTTTCGCAGCTCCCTTGCTGCTCATCCCCTATCTGATCAGGAGAAGGCCTCGGCCTCTGGTGTTTTCGAGCTTGTTACTGTTTATGGATCTCGACAAGCGTTCGGCCAGCCGGCCATGGGGCAAACTCCGCGTGCCGCCGATCTTTTTCCTCCAGCTTCTCCTCTTGCTGTTGCTCGTCTTTTCCCTTGGCGAGCCCGTGTTTTCTCTCCGCCCCTCCATCATTGCCATTGTGCTCGACAATTCCGCGAGCATGCAGGCACTTGAACAGGAGCGGTCGCGCTTCGCGTTGGCGAAAAAACAGGCTGATGCCCTCATCGGCGACCTCGGGACTAGCGCAAAGGTGGATCTTTATGTAACCCTTCCGCGGCTTCACAAAATCCACGGTCATGACGTGAACTCCGCGGAAGCAGCCGCGCTCCTTAGTCGTCTGGAGCCGGTGGATCTCGGAGATGAAGCAGCGGACTACAACGTGCTTTTCGCGCAGTTGATAGCGGAGCGTGATTATGACCGCGTCTATTTTGTTACCGACCGCCCAGCCCGTGTCCAAGGCGGCAAGGTTCGCGTCATTACCGTTGGTCGGCCGGCAGCCAATCTAGCCATTACGTCGTTTCAAACCTCACGTTCTTCGTTGGTGAACCCCCGCCTCCAGGCCGCTGTAGAGGTGACGAATTTTTCATCCCAAGATGCGCGGCTCAAAGTCACCCTCAAAGGTGGTGGTGCGGCTCTTTCAAACCGCGCCCTCGTCGTCCCAGCAGGTGAAGCGACTATCGCCAAGTTTGAGGGCTTTCCTCATCGCGCCTATTATGAAGCCGAGATCGATGCACGGGATGCCCTGGCGCTGGACAACAAACGCTTTGCCATCGCGCCCAGCGCGCAACAATTTCGCGTTCTCGGGGTTTCTCCCCGCCCTCAAGCACTCGCGAGCTTGCGGGCCATCGCGGGCATAACTGTGGACCTCGTAAGCCCTGCCGAGTACCAGGCTGTGGATCGTTCCGACTACGGGCTGGAAATCTTTCATCTTTCCGCGCCCGCAGTGCTACCGAGCAATTCCACGCTGTTAATTCTGCCGCCGGATAACAACGGGGTCGTGGAGTTGCAGGATCCGCTTGTGCGGCCGGTGGTAACCGGTTGGCGCGAACCGCATCCACTCACGCGCTACGTAAATTTTGCTTTGTTTCGCCCTAATTACGCCCGTCCGCTAAAAGCAAACGCTGCCGGAGAGTCTATCATCGAAAGTCCCGCTGGGGCACTTGCATTCTCCGTGAAGCGCGAGGGCAGCCGTCATCTTGTTCTTGGGTTCGACCCACTTCCTTACTTGGGGCGAGACAATTTACCGGTTTCTGTCTTTACGCTGAACGTCATGGACTGGTTTGTCGAAGCATCTCAACAGAAAGCGCTGGCCACCGGCGAGCCGTTGCTCATAGGGGGCAGCCGGGAAAAGGGGTGGCTCGTTACTCCGAGAGGTGAAAAAATTTCCCCCAATCCGGATACAGGCCGCTTCGCGGAAACTCTTCACCAGGGGATCTATGAGCTGCATCGTGAAGGGCGCCAGCAGTTCATCCCATTGAACTTTCATGACCCCACTGAATCCGACCTGCGGCATCCCGGCGCGATCGAGATCCGCGGCGAAAGCGCCGATCACACGAGCCCATCGACGCTTTTCGCGTTGTGGCCCTACCTGCTCCTGCTGTGTTTCCTCCTTTTGCTAATCGAGTGGTTCATTAATCCATGGCGCGTTTCAAGGGCTCCGCTTGGGGTCAAAGCACTCCGGGCGAATTAGATATGCGCAGGAAAGATGCCGGAATGGTTGCTGGTTTATGGCTCCCGCTTTCAGAACTAAAAATCGGCACTGATTCCGACCCGAAGCTCGAAACGCGTAACTCAAAACTCTTTGGTGCTTAGCATGGCAGGCTTAATTGAACACGGCGCGGCGGTAATTGGCCAAATTCAGTTTGCCAAGCCGGTATTTTTCTGGCTCTTGTTAGCGTTGCCATTGCTGTGGTTTCGATTCCGCGCACAGCGCGCGGCCGTTATCGTGTGGCGCACCCTGATTCTGTTTATTCTCATCGCAACGCTTGCAGACCCCAACATTGTGACTCAACAATCCAGGATCGAAGACGCCCCAGATGAAGAACGAATCTTTGCTTTTGACCTGTCCAACAGTATTGCGCCAAGCATGCGCCGTTGGATGGAAAACATCGCCACGGGCGCGTTGACTCCAACCGGCCCCGATCGCGTCTTTGTCTTTGCTTCCGAAGCCGTCGAAGTCGAAAATTGGCGCGCTTGGGTCCGCGATGCGGTGCAGTCTGGGACAATCAGACCGGAAAAGACCAATTTAGAAAAACTACTTACTAGGGTCTTGGCACTCCCGCCCAAGCCCCGCAATCTCTTTCTATTTACCGATGGCTGGGAGAACGAGGGTAACGTGGCCCGCCTGATGCCGGCGCTGGTCAGTGCGGGCGTCAGGGTTTTTCCAATTGTGCCTGCCGAACAACCCCGAATCGACAATGTCGCGGTTGCGAAGATTCTGGCGCCGGCTCACGGCAACAGCGGCGAAGCCATCAACATCAGGATCGTGTTGGAAAACCAGAGCGATCGAGAAATCGAAGGCACGCTCGCACTATCAAGTAACGGCGACGGCTTGAAAAGCGAAGCCGTCAAGCTCAGACCCGGAAGTCAGCTTTTTACCTACCAGGCTACCCTACCCGACAGCGAATTCGTCGCTTACCGCGCGAGCTTCACCCCTCGACGGCCCAAATTGGATGTCAATCCACTGGATAACCAGGCGTTGAGCTGGGTTTCCGTAGAACGCAAAGCCAAAGTTCTGCTGCTGAATGGAGCTGCCGGCGCCGGCAGATACCTGGAGCAAATTCTCAAGCGCGAGGGGTTTGAAGTGGTGTCTGCCATGCCGGAATCCCCGCCTCCCCCGGCCGGGCATGCCATAGTGGTCTTGAACAACGTCAACCACAACAGGCTTTCGCCGGGCTACATGGGTTCGATCGAACGGCACGTGGCTCAAGGGAACGGCTTCTTAATTCTTGGAAACGAGGCAAGTTTCGCCCCGGGCGCCTATCGCCGCACGCCAATAGAAGCCCTTATCCCGGTGGCGCCTCGCGAGCCGCGCCGCGAGGAAAAAAATCGTGCCGTCTTACTCGTTATAGACAAGTCGGGCAGCATGGCCGTGGAAGACCGGATGCTTTATGCGCAGGAAGCCGCCAGGCTCGTGGCACGGCAGCTCAAGGATGAAGACTTCCTCGGGGTCGTTGGCTTTGACTCCCATCCTTTCGTTGTTGTTCCTTTGTCTCAGATGGGCAGCATCCGGGCAACCGTCAACACGCAGATTTCGCGGTTAAAACCAGGCGGGCGAACCTATCTACTGCCGGCAATGGTCGAGGCGAAAAGGCAACTTGAAGCCCAAGACGCCGGCACGAAACACGTTATTGTATTGAGCGACGGCGAGACGGGCGGCAGCGGCGGCGATTATATCGATCTGGTTAATGTGATGAGGCGCGAGCTCAGGATAACCGTGTCAACCGTTGCGATTGGCTCTGATGCCAATATACCCCTGATGACGCGTATAGCTCAGTATGGCGGCGGATTTTTTCACCACACCTATGATCCGCGAACTTTGCCACAGATTGTGCTGAAGCAAATGCAGGAGAAACCGAAGGACGAGCCTGCGGACAGAGACTTCTTCCCGGTTCTGGATAGAAGCTCGGAGCTGCTGGCTGGCCTGGCACAAAAATATCCCTCGGTGCGCGGGCACATGGACACAGATCTCAAACAGGGCGCCCAGTTGGATCTTTTCATACCTGTGGAAGATCGCAAAGCTCCAGTGTTGGCTTCCTGGAGGTACGGTAAGGGTAAAAGCGTAGCTTTGACGGTGGATCTGGAAGGCCGTGCGACCACAAACTGGATCCAGTGGAGCGGCCTTCAGCCTTTCTGGAGCAAGGTTTTCGCGTGGTTGGGTCCCATAACGCAACCGATTCCAGCGCATGAAACCAGGGTCAGCTTCGATGGCACTCGACCTGTGCTGGACCTTTACCTTTACGATGAGCTTAGCGCTAATAGTGAATTTCGGTTCTTAGTCCACGGCAAAACCGGCCGTACCGAAGGTGTTCTCAAGAGACTCGCACGCGGCCATCATCAAACAGTGTTACCACACAACGCTCCAGGCGATTATCGAATCGAGCTGATAGAGAAGGGCTCAAGCCGCGGGCTTACTTATCCTACGATAGGTTATACAGTTCCTTACCAGGGGGACACCGAACACCCGCGACCCGGGTTCAACAATCGATTACTCGACCAGTTAGCCCAGGCCACGGGGGGAACAATCAATCCTCAATTGTCGAAGAGCGGTCATAAAGAACAGGTAATCCAGCATTACCAGCCACTTAGGAACACTTTGATTGTGCTAGTGTTTGTCTTGTTCCTGCTTGAAATTGCCGCTAGAAGAATACTTTTCACTGAAACCACCTAAACGCGCGCCGCTTGCCTTCAACTTGGGCCACAAGCTTTGCGCCCCAACCCCCATCCGGGCACTCCCCAAGGTCTCCGACCAATCTCCCTTGGGTCAATTTTCCTTTACATATTTCAACTCCTTCATTTGACACCAGCTTCCAAACTTTACTAGACTCCCCCTTGGCAAAGGGAGGTCCCCACCCCACGATGCAATTCTATCTTACTGCCTTTTTTCAGTGCGGTTTAACTGCTCGTTGTAGCACCTACAACGTCGCTATCTGCCTTTCGGTCCTCGGCCTTGCCTTCGCCATTAAGGCAATCGAGATTCACGCCAGCCCACAAACCCCCACTGCGCGCCAGGAAAACAATGCCACACCAAGAGTCAGTGAGCCGCAGGCAGAGGCTCAAGAGGGCCAGTTTCTGGAAAGATGGGAGCATGTAGTTCACCGGACGAAAGCCGGAGAGTCGATCGTATCCTTGTTGAATCGGTTTAACTTGTCACAAACGGAAAAACGCCTCTGGATGCGCTCGATCCAGCGCGAAGTGGGTCTCAAATCAGTGCCACCGGGTAAAGAGGTTCACTTTTACATCCTCCACCCCGCCGGCCCAAAAGGCCCGAAAAGCTCCGTCCAGCTGAAGGCCGTGGAGTTTGACCACAGTGATTCGTGGAGTCTGGCCTGGGAGAAGGGAGCTTGGGGTATTCATTTTGAGAAGCGCGAGAAGCCGTACGAGGTGGAGTTAAAAACCGTCAGCGCCGTTGTGGAGACTTCGCTCTTTGAGGATGCGAACAAAGCAGGAGTCCAACCCTCATTGCTATCAGAACTGGCTGACATTTTCACCTGGGACGTTGATTTCAATAGGGATATTCAACCGGGCGACAGCTTCAAGATCTTTTACGAGAAAAGAAGCCGCAAAGGACAAGAACCCAAGGTCACGCGGCGCATTCTGGCTGCCGAGCTCATCAATGTCGGGCAACAATTCACCGCCATCTACTTTGAAAAACAAAAAGGTTCCGGAGCCTACTACAATCTTGAAGGCAGGAGCCTGGCGCGCGTATTTCTCCGTTTCCCTCTTGAATTCACCGGCATATCGTCGCACTTCTCCGAGTCCCGCTTCCATCCTATATTAAGGACCAACATCCCCCATATAGGGGTAGATTTCGCGGCTCAGCGAGGTACCCCGGTGCGCGCGGTTGGGGATGGCGTTATCACACAGGCGGGTTGGAACGGGGCCTACGGCAAAACGATCGACATCCAACATGATGCAACCTACAGGACACGTTACGCCCATTTACACAACTTTGCCGGAGGAATTCGGCGCGGCGTGGCGGTCAAGAAAGGCCAGGTCATCGGTTACGTTGGCTCCACCGGCAGGGCAACGGGGCCTCATCTACATTTTGAATTTTACAAGGACGAACAGTATGTCGACCCGCTTAGCGTTGACTTTCCTGCAAAAGACGAAATCGAGCCTGCCTTACAGAAGCTCTTTGAGAGTCAGAAAATCCTTTTTTTGGTGCAGTTGGCCGCGCCGCCCCCGCAATCCTGACTTTGCCACGGCACGACGGTCTCTTGCACTATCTGAAAAACAGCCGACCCGATCACCACGGCGCATCGGCTCGCAGAAATGACAGACCCGCATTTTTCTGAGGGTGAATCACTCAAGCGTCGGCTCATCCTTTTACTTGCTACGGGAGCCGGGGTGGGCTATTTCCCGCACGCCCCGGGTACGGCTGGAACGGTTCTCGCCATCCCCTTTTCCCTGGCTTTAAACCGTGTTGCAGCTTTTTCTCTGCCCCTGGCATTGGTCATTCTGGGTGGGTTTATCACAGCCGCCATCGTTCTCTGCACAAGAGCAGCGCAAACTTTCGGCAGCAAGGATCCTTCGGTTATCGTCATTGACGAAATTGCTGGCTTTCTGGTGGCCAACTTTCTCAACCCGACCCAGCCGGCGTCTTTCATTTTGGCCTTCATTTTCTTTCGCCTATTCGATATCCTAAAGCCCTTTCCCGCATCCGAGCTGGAAAAGCTCCCGGGTGGAGCAGGGATCGTACTGGATGACGTAATGGCCGGCATCTACACTTTCATTGTGCTTCGCGCACTTCAGTCGTTGAGTTATATATGATGGAAAAAGCTACCGCTCTACGTGCGACCGATGGGCTTCTCGACGACAACCTTTAAGATTTTGGGTCTTTCGGAGTCTCGGCTAAACGACCTGCTGAGCGCCCTGTCGCTCCCACCCGACGCGAAAGTTGCGGTTCGCTCGCATTATCCGGACCTGTGGTTGCACTTGAAAGCTCGTGATGCTCCGGAAGAGGCGGAGAGGTTTGAGAAATTACGGGGTCAAATACAGAGCCTCCTGGGTACGCACGTTTATGCTGAAGGAGAGAAAACACTCGAAGCCGTGGTCGGCGAGCTGCTCGTTGCCAAGCGCCAAACGCTGGCTCTTGCCGAATCATGCACCGGGGGGTACGTCAGCCATCGTGTTACACGGGTGGCGGGCAGCTCGGCCTACTATTATGGGGGGGCGGTGACTTATTCGAACGAAGCCAAGCAACGGTGGCTCGCCGTTAGCGGTCAAACGCTGGAGCGGCACGGCGCCGTCAGCCGGCAGACCGCGCTGGAAATGTCGCGTGGCATCAAAGACCGCTCACAAGCAACCATCGGCTTGAGCGTTACAGGCATTGCGGGACCAAGCGGCGGTACCGTAGAAAAACCCGTAGGCACCGTTTGGATGAGCATCGCCAGAGAAGAGCGGCACGAGGCGCAACTTTTTCACTTCACCGGCGAGCGGGAACGCATCATCCTTGGCGCGTCTCAGGCCGCCCTGAACTGGCTGCGCCTTGAGCTGCTGGAAGCATAATCATGCGCAGTGTTGGCGTAACGGGAGTACTGGAGTATTGGGCCTTTTAGCTGCATCACTCCATTACTCCACCACTCCAAGACCCCATTGTCTAATGAGCCTCGTTGTTATGCGAGTTTTTGTCGCAGTTTGCCTTGAGTCGAAGGTCATTAACAAAATTTCTGAGGTTCTTGATCAGCTCGCGCACCACGTCGCCATGCCGCGCCGGGTTCGCTCTGAAAATATTCATCTGACTTTGAAGTTTCTCGGCGACGTTGACGAGCATCGCATAGGGGCCATCGGACACGCCCTGCGAGAGGCTGCGCGCCCCTTTTCGCCGTTCATTATAAATGCTAAAGGTCTAGGGGTATTTCCCGGGCTCAAACGACCGCAGGTACTTTGGGTTGGTGTGGAGAACCATACACTTTACTCATTGACATCGGCGCTAGAGACAGGTCTCGAAATAATCGGCTTTGCACGAGACGATAGAAGCTTTAAACCACATTTATCGGTTGCGCGATGGCGTCACTTTCGGGGGTCGAGCGCCGGCCTGAAGCGTGAAATTGAGCGTTGGAAAAACCACGAGTTTGGCTTATCGACGGTACAGGAGATAGTGCTGTTTCAGAGTATGCTCAGTTCAGACGGCGCCGAGTATCGAGCGCTGCAGGTAATCGGTTTAAGGGGCTAAGCCAGCGCACCCAGGGCGTTGTATTACCCGGCTTGAGAGTCTTCGCCGCCTGCGCAAACTTTCTTCGGTACGAATTGCAAGCACCTGGATCAACGTGTAAATACAATCCACCACGAAGCACACGCAGTTCACGAGGAAACAATCCTCTTGAATTTCTTTACTGCGTGCCCTTCGTGCTGAGGTCTCTATTTCTGTGTTTCTACCTTGGTTAGGGCCTTGCCGCTCTGTGATACGAGTGACTAACCGGGGCTAGTCACCGGCGTTAGCAAGGAATTCAAGGAGGCGTATCCATTATGGACATCAATCGTGAGAAGGCCATCGATCTCGCTGTAAGCCAGATTGAACGACAGTTCGGCAAGGGAGCCATTATGAAGCTCGGCGAGGGGGGGGTGATCAAAGACCTTCCCGTGGTCTCAACCGGCTCGCTCGGACTTGACATAGCTCTCGGCATTGGCGGCGTTCCGCGCGGCCGAGTCATTGAGATATATGGCCCTGAGTCTTCTGGTAAGACGACTCTGGCGCTGCAGATCGTTGCCGAAGCCCAGAAGCAAGGCGGTATGGGGGCGTATATCGACGCAGAACATGCCCTGGACCTGGGGTACGCAAAAAAGCTCGGCGTCAAGACCGACGATCTGCTGGTTTCACAACCGGATCATGGGGAGCAGGCGCTGGAGATTGCCGAGACGCTCGTGCGCAGCGGGGCCATCGATGTTCTAGTCATTGACTCGGTCGCTGCCCTGGTGCCAAAAGCAGAGATCGAGGGCGAAATGGGCGATGCCCATATGGGATTGCAGGCCCGCCTCATGTCACAGGCCCTGCGGAAGCTCACAGCGACGATTTCCCGTTCACAAACCGTAGTCATTTTCATCAACCAAATACGCATGAAGATCGGTGTCATGTTTGGCAACCCGGAGACGACCACGGGGGGAAACGCGCTCAAGTTTTACGCGTCCGTCCGCATGGATATCCGCCGCATTGGGGCTTTAAAGGACGGCGAAAACATAGTGGGTGGCCGGACACGCGTCAAGGTGGTGAAGAACAAAATGGCGCCGCCTTTCAAAGAAGCGGAATTCGACATCCTCTACGGCACAGGCATCTCTCGGGATGGCGAGATCGTGGATCTGGGCAGCGAAATGGGCATCGTCGAAAAGAGCGGAGCGTGGTATTCGTTTGCCGGCGACAGGATTGGCCAAGGGCGGGAGGCGGCCAAGCAGTTTCTTAGAGATCACCCGGAGGTCGCCCGCCAGGTCATGACAAAGGTCATGGACAAGGTTGGCCTGAAGCGGCCCGAACCCGAGCCACCTGCCAGCGAAAAAAAGGAGAAAAGTAAGGCACGGTAAACCCTGGAGGTCATCTCGCCCCTGAAACGGCCAAATTCAAGATCCCAGTCCTGTGGTACGCAGCAAGAACAAGCCCTGCGAAGCGCACTGCGATACCTGGGTTATCGACCACGCACTGAGGCCGAAATAAAGAACCGACTCGCCCGCCTCGGCTATTCCTCGTCGATAAGCGAAGAGACGCTGGAGAAGCTACGCAATCTGAACTATGTTGATGATAAGAGTCTTGCTCGGAACTGGGCACGGGAAAGAGCTCACGTGCACGGATACGGAACCAAGCGAATCGAGCAGGAGCTCAAAGCGCGCGGCATTGAAGAGTCGCTGATCCGGGATGTTATACAGGAAACGTCCAGGGGTTACAGCGAGGAAGAGAAGGCAAGGGCTCTTTTGGCAAAGAGATTCAGGACCATCGACCTCAATGATCCCAAAGTGGTTTCTCGCGCGGCAGCATTTCTTGGGCGTCGCGGTTTTAGCAGCAAAGTCATCTGCGCTCTGCTGCCTCTGGTGATCGAGGAATAAGCGCACTTCATGTTGACTGGAAACGACATTCGCAAATCGTTTATCGACTATTTCGCCAAGCAGGGGCACACGATCGTGAAAAGCTCTTCGCTGGTGCCGGAGAAGGACCCGACACTGCTGTTCACCAATGCCGGCATGGTACAGTTTAAGAATGTTTTCCTTGGACAGGAGCGGCCGCCTTTTGTGCGCGCGGCCAACTCACAGAAGTGTCTACGCATCAGCGGCAAGCACAATGACTTGGAAGCCGTAGGACGTGACACTTACCACCACACCTTTTTCGAGATGCTTGGGAACTGGTCTTTCGGCGATTATTACAAGCCGGAAGCCATCGAGTGGGCATGGCAACTGCTGACGAATGAATGGCATCTACCGAAAGAAAACCTGTGGGCAACAGTTTATCTGGACGACGATGATGCCGCGCGTCTGTGGGCTCAGATCAGCGGCCTTCCCGCAGAGCGCATTAGACGCTTCGGCGCCAAAGACAATTTTTGGGAGATGGGGGAAACCGGACCGTGCGGGCCCTGCAGCGAAATCCATCTGGACCGCGGCCCCGAAGCTTGCGACAGGCAGGGTATAGCGGGACACACATGCCAGGTCAACGGCGATTGCGCTCGCTATATCGAACTGTGGAATCTGGTTTTCATCCAGTACAATCGTAAAGAGAACCGGGAGTTGGAAGAACTGCCGTCGAAGCATGTGGACACCGGAATGGGTCTCGAGCGCATTACGGCCGTGCTCCAGGGAGTTTTGTCAAACTACGATATCGATTTCATGCGTGACCTGACGGCCGCAACGGAAAATCTGACGGGGAAAAAATATGGCCGCGACCCCGTTGCCGATATTTCTTTTCGGGTGATTGCCGATCATTCACGCGCCGTCAGCTTTCTCATTGCCGATGGCGTAATGCCCAGCAACGAAGGCCGCGGGTATGTGCTTCGTCGTTTGCTGCGACGGGCGGCAAGGCATGGCCGCCTGATTGGTCTCAAAGAGCCATTTCTCTACCAAGTGGCAAACACGGTCATTTCGGTGATGGGCGGCGCATATCCCGAGCTGCGCGCCGAAGAGCAACGTATCCGCGATATCGTCCTGAGTGAAGAAGCGCGTTTCGGCGAAACCCTGGAAAAAGGTTTGATCCTTCTCGATCAGGCCACAGCGGAGCTAAAGCGCCGTGACAAAAGAGTCTTGCCCGGTGAGATTGCGTTCAGGCTCTACGACACCTACGGTTTCCCTCTCGATTTGACAGAAGACATCTTGCGCGGCGACGGAATAGCTATTGACTACACGGAGTTTGAACGGCTGATGGAGCAACAGCGTAGCCGCGCGCGTGAGGCACGAGGGGTAATAACACCCGGCACGGGATCGCTGCTAATGTCTGGTTCTACACCGATGGTGTCAACAACGCTTGATCGGCCCGTGCTGTTCGTCGGCTATGAGAGGCTGGAGGCGGAATCCGAAGTGCTCGGCCTCTATTCGGGTGGCGAAGGAAGACCTGAAATCGTCGAAGGCATGGAAGCGGATGTACTGACTTCTGTGACTCCTTTCTACGGCGAGTCCGGTGGACAGGTCGGGGACCGCGGTGTCATGGAGAGCACCCGCGGCGACCAGATGGAAATCATGGATACGCAGCATCCACCGGCCCAACTCACCGTTCACAAGGGCCGGGTCACCAAGGGTCGCTTTCGAGTGGGTGACAAAGTGCGCCTGGCCGTTGATCGCGAGCATCGCCAGAGAACCATGCTGAATCATTCAGCTACACATATTTTGCACGCCGTCTTGCGCGAAGAGCTGGGCAGTCACGTGCGCCAGGCCGGTTCACTGGTTGCGCCTGACAGACTCAGGTTCGATTTCAACCACGCTGGAACCGTCTCGGAAGAAAAACTGCGCGTCATTGAAGATGTGGTGAACGAGCGCATTCGCTATGATGCCCGGGTCGACGTTGAGGAAACCAGCTACGAAGACGCCATGCGTAAAGGAGCTCTGGCGTTCTTCGGAGACAAATACGGCGATCGCGTTCGCGTTGTGAGGATAGGCGATTTTTCCACCGAGCTCTGTGGTGGCACACATGTCCATCGCTCTGGAGAAATTGGCCTTTTCAAACTCCACGCGGAAACTGGTGTGGCAGCCGGCGTGCGGCGCGTCGAAGCCGTCACTGGAGCCGGCGCTTTCGACCTGATCCGGAAATACGAACACCGCTTGAAAGAAATCGCCGACCTCCTTCGTTCCGGCGCCGATGACAGCGTGGACAAGGTCAGAAAGCTCATCGAACGGCAAAGGGGACTCGAAAAGGAGATCGCAAAATTGCGCGGCGAGATGCAGCGGGATCAGATTCCTGAACTGCTGGCGAAGAAGAAATCGGTTGGCGGAACCTCCGTACTGGTCAGTCAGGTCGACGGGGTCGAAGCCAAGCAACTGCGCGAGATCGCCGATCAATTGAAGGAAAAATTGGGGTCCGGAATTGTAGTGCTGGCCAGCGCTGGAGAGACCACGGTGAATCTCGTGGCAACGGTGACCCCCGACTTAACCAAGCGTTACCATGCCGGCAATCTTATCAAGGTGTTGGCACCGATCGTTGGCGGGGGTGGGGGCGGACGCGCCGATTTTGCTCAAGCAGGCGGCAAAGAGCCGGCCAAAGTCGCTGTAGCATTGTCACAGGCCGAAGAGATCATCCGGCAGACGAAATGACTGCGACGCGTCGCACGCTCGGAGCGGTGGTTTTCACAGGAGAAAGTGAGTGAAAGAAGACAACGAAGCGTTGTCCCCCGATCTCAACGCGGGCGAGGACGAGCGCCTGGAATTTAACGATCCCCGTTTGTTCCGCGATTTATTGGGTCAACACGACCAGCACATCAAGATCTTGCAGCACACCTTGGAGGTGAAAATCAGGGTGCGCGGCAACAGCTTGGAGCTAGCCGGAGATCCCCTTCAGGTCGAGCTTGCAAGTCGTATCCTGAAGCAGCTCTACGGCCTTTTGGAAAAGGGCTATCCGGTGTATGCGAGCGATGTCGACTACGGCATCAGGATCTTGAGTAGCGATCGCCGCGCCAAACTTCAGGACATTTTCCTCGACACGATCTATATCTCCGCGCACAAGCGCACCATCACTCCGAAAAGCGTCGCGCAGAAAGCCTACATTGATGCCATACGACGCTATGACATCGTTTTCGGTATCGGTCCGGCGGGCACGGGCAAGACATACTTGGCCATGGCAATGGCCGTAGCCGAGTTAATGAAAAACAACTATGTGCGTATCATTCTCACCCGTCCGGCCGTTGAAGCTGGAGAGAAACTGGGCTTTCTTCCGGGCGACCTGGCCGAAAAGGTTAACCCCTATCTCCGCCCACTGTACGATGCCTTGCACGACATGGTGGATTTCGACCGGGCGCGAAAACTTGTCGAGCGGGGAACGATCGAGGTTGCTCCGTTGGCCTTCATGCGCGGCCGGACATTGAACGACTCGTTCGTAATTCTTGACGAGGCTCAAAACACCACCCCTGAGCAGATGAAAATGTTTCTTACTCGGCTGGGATACGGATCAAAGGCTGTAATCACAGGAGATGCAACACAGATCGATTTGCCCGCCGGAAAACCATCCGGGCTCAAAGAGGCCTCTCGCATTCTCAGGGGCGTGGATGGAATCAGCTTTGTTACGTTTACCGAAAAAGACGTGGCCCGGCATCATCTGGTACAGGAAATCATCGCTGCTTACGAGCGCGACGAGAATCAAGCCGACGGGAAAAAACCTACCAGCTAGAGCCCGAGACGCGGGACGCCAAACTCGCAACACGGCCGCGTTTTCCTCTCCCGTGTCGCGGGAGAGGATTCCAGGTGAGGGCTTGAACGTTTTGAACTTCTTGAACGATTGTAACGCCTCTATTGCACCGCTTCCAACGTGACCTTTGTTTGAATCGTCTTGCCGTCTCGCAGCAAAGAAAGCTCTACCACGTCGCCGACCTTGTACTTCTCGAGGAGCAGGAACAGTTCATTTGGAGACTCAACCTTGTTGCCGTCAACTGCCACGATGACATCGCCAAGCCGGACCCGGCCCGTCTGGTCACGTGTGGTGGGCCTGATTCCCGCTTTGGCTGCAGCGCCTCCAGGCACGACATCCACGACCAAAACTCCGCGTACCCCAAGCCTGTCCGCGACTTGCTCGGCGGCGATCTTTACGCCGATTCCTGGCCGCGTCAGCTTTCCGTGACGAATCAGTTCGGGCACAATCCGATTCACAGTGTCGACCGGAATGGCAAAGCCAATTCCAGCATACGCGCCAGTGGGGCTATAGATCGCCGTATTGACGCCAATCAAGCGCCCTCCGCTATCGAGCAAAGGCCCGCCTGAATTTCCCGGATTGATCGCCGCATCGGATTGAATGACTCCCTGAATCGGGCGTCGTGTGACTGAGTCGATCTCCCGGCCCAGAGCGCTGATGACCCCGGTGGTCAGCGTCTGGTCGAGACCAAACGGGTTACCGATCGCGAAGACTTTTTGTCCCACTTGCAAGTCCTTGGATGAGCCGATTGGAATCGGCTGGAGTTGGGTGGTTGGCGCATCGATGCGCAGCACGGCCAGATCCTGATCCGGCGCAACACCAACCACCCGTGCCTTCCAGACGGATTGGTCCGCCAGAGTCACCTGAGCGGCAGCTGCATTTTGAATGACGTGGAAGTTGGTAATGACATTGCCGTTAGTATCCCAGACAAAACCAGAACCGGTCCCTTCCGGAATCTGGTAGAGATTGAGCGTGAACAGGTCGCGCCGAACGGCTATGGTCGTGATGTTCACGACTGACGGTGAGGACTGGCGAAAGAGTGCAATGGTTGCTCTTTCCTCCGGCCAGAGCTCTGCAGGCGCAACGGCGCGTGGTTTTGCGCCGCGATCGTGGAGCCCCGGCTCGCCGTTCCATGACTGTCGGGCAATCGCCAAGCCCAGCAGCAAAATAACTGCCGCACCTACGGCATACGTCCAGGGTGAGCGCCGCGACGGTCTCGAAGTCGCTTGCATTGACAAGAAGCGGAGAATCAATCGACTCTAATGTCGACCTTTCTCGGCTTGGCCTCTTCGGCTTTGGGTAGATGTAGCGTTAAAACACCATGCTTCAGGTCGGCGGAAATTCTACTCTGATCCACTCTTTCGTTCAGCTCGAATTGGCGAAAGAAGTTGACCAGCCCGTATTCCCGATAAACGGGCTCACCCGGAGCGGTATGAGCCGGCTTGCCGCGAAGCGTGAGTAGATTATTTTCCACGCGCACATCCAGATTTTCTCTGCTCACTCCGGGTAAATCGGCCTTGACGATCAGTCCTTCTCCGGTTTCGTAGATGTCTACGGGCGGTGTAATATAGCGCTCTTGGCTACGCGTCTCTTCCCGGCCGGCTGGCATTCTGGCCTGAGTGCGGTTTGGAACGGTCTTCTCTGCCATGTCTGTCTCCCTCCTAATGTTTCTCTCCGAGACCATGAACCCTTGACTCTCAACGCGCGACTATTTTACCCGACCTTGACGTTTATCTGACGCGGCTTCGCTTTCTCCGCTTTCGGCAGCAAAACCGTCAACAGACCATTCCTGTATTCCGCCTGGATGCCGCCCTCGTCCACTTCCGCCGGCAAGTCAAGACTCCTGACAAACTTTCCGCTTGCTCTCTCGTTGCGATGGAAGGCTTCCGGTTTAACGTCTGCGCCAATGCCGCTCTTCTCGCCCGATAACATCAAGCGATTTTGCACAACCGTCACATTCAACGACTGCGGATCCACCCCGGGGGTCAACGCTTCGACGTAGAGATTCTCTTTGTCCTCCAGCAAGTTGATCAAAGGATAGCGGCGGGGACCTCTGCCGGGCAGGAAAGCCGGCTGCTGCATGGGCGCTTCACCCAGCCCGAAACCTTCAAAGGCGCGGTCGATTTCCCGCCGAAGAGCCTCCATATCTTCAAAAGGATTCCATTGAGCCATGGGGTTTTACCTCCTGAGTTTTTTGAGGGCGTGACCGAGTTATGGCCAAGTTAGCCACGCGTGCACGCTTGTCAAGTCCCGGCATGGTCCTAATCTTTTGCTTGACGCCATCCGGTTAAGGCGCCCGACAAGGGTCTGAGCTTCGACTCGAGTCAGTACGACTCATCGCGAGAACGCGCAGGCAAGCGCATCCGCAGATGTGCAAGTTTACGCCGCATGTTGATAATCTGCTCTCTCATATGGAGAACCACCTCAACGCCTTCGAGATTGACTCCCAGCTCTTCGATCAGGTTATGCGCGACGCGAATACGGTCGACTTGATCGAGAGAGTACATCCTTTTTCCTTTCCGCCTCGCTGCCGCAATGACCCGCTCCCTCTCGAGCGACAGAACAAATTCCTCGCTCACGCTGCAAACTCTTACCACTTCGGAGATGGCTAAATATCTTTTCGCCACTGCGGCATACCCCCTTTAAAGCCGAAGATCCTTTCGCACGTCTTCACCACGATAAGCCTTATCCAACGTTTCAATGAGTTCTTTTGGTATGTCGTCCTTCGGCGCTTTAATCATCAAGCGCAGATAAAGATCACCCGCAGGCGATGTTCCATGCTGAGGCACGCCTTTTCCTTTAATGCGCAGCCTCTGCCCGCTCTGGGACCCTGGCGGAACTTTGACTTTCACCGGTCCGGATGGAGTGGGAACCTCAATGACCGTTCCCGTTAATGCCTCCCCGATAGTGATCGGCAACTCGAGGCTGAGATGATTACCTTCGCGCGTGAATAAAGGATGAGGGCGCACCCTTGGCATGATGAAAAGATCGCCGGCTGGCCCGCCCCGCATTCCGCTTGCGCCCTTTCCAGGTACGCGGATTCTTTTGCCGGTTTCGGCGCCGGGAGGAATATTGACACGCACAGTTTCCACGCCGATGACGCGGCCGGCTCCTACGCAGGCGTCACACGGCTGTCCCGCAAGCGAGCCGCTCCCCAGACACCTTGGGCAAGTCTGCCTCAAGTTCAAACCCTGTCGCGTAAAGGTCTTTTGACCACTACCTCGGCATTCCGGGCACACCACCGTGGATGACCCACGGGTTCCTTTGCCATCGCAGCGGCTGCAGCGAACCGGACGTTGGATTCTCAAACTTGTCTGGAATCCCCTGACCGCATCCAGGAAATCGACCTCCATTTGCGTTTCTATATCTTCTCCTCGAACTGGGCTTCGCGCCGAGCTTGCAAACCCTGTGAATTCGCCGGCGCCAAACCCAAACAGATCGTCGAGATCTCCCGGATCAAAGCGGAATGATCCACCGGTCTGCGCGGAACCTTGCTGCCATTTCTGATACGCTCTGGCCTTCTCAGGATCGAACCCGGGACTGAGCCCTTCTTCGCCGAACTCATCGTAGCGCTTTCGTTTCTCGGAATCGCCCAGGACCTCATAAGCAACAGAGATTTCCTTGAACTTCTCTTCCGCCGCCTTGTCTCCCGGGTTGATGTCGGGATGATATTTTCGCGCAAGCTTGCGATAAGCATTCCGAATCTCCTTGGCGGCAGCGGAACGCTGTACGCCCAAAATTTTGTAGTAATCTTGCCCTGCCATCTTGTGTCGATAACTCCGCGCTGCGCGCGCTGATCGCGGCCAGCGTAACCCTTCTCAGTGAACCGCTTCCTCAGGCCGTAAGCAATCTCAGATACACTGACTGTGCCAAACTTGCGACGCTAGACCGCGATTGTCAAGCAACTTGACATCCCGGCACCCCGTGCTTACGTTTTCGCCGAAAAGAGATTTTCCGAAAGGAGGAGACATTTATGGAGCTAGTGAGATGGGAACCGTTTGAAGGTCTTAACAGAATCCAATCGCGGATGAACGAGCTGTTCGAGGAGACTTTCGGCCGCGCTCGATCGGCGTATTCAAGCGCTGGCCCGGGCGTCTGGTTTCCTCCTGTAGACATATTGGAAAGCAGAGATTCGTATCTCATTCGCGCTGAGGTTCCGGGCATGAAGCGGGAGGATTTTAATCTCGAAGTTCAGAACGGGTCGTTAACACTTAGCGGCGAAAGGAAGTTTGAGGAGCCGGCGAACGGGGTCGAATATCATCGTGTGGAGCGGCTTTCGGGAAAGTTCTCCCGGTCGTTCTACTTGCCGCAAACGGTGAAAAGCGACGGGATCAAAGCCACCTACCGGGACGGCATCCTGGAAATACACGTTCCCAAAGCTGATGAGGCCAAACCCAAACAGATCGCTATCAGCGTAAACTGAACGCTCGCAGTTTAACGTTCGAAGGGGGGTTTTACGCCCCCCCTTTTTTTGTAAATGTCATTCTGCCCTGCAGCCCGCCGCAATTTCTAAAGAAAATCATTGTTACTGTTCACGTCGCGACATGCTGTCATCGAATGATGAGTCCTGGAGGCAAAACACAAAGGGCACCCAACCGGGTGCCCTTTGTACTTGAGAAGGAGGAGAGCCGCCTAGAACTCATCGCCGTGGGGCATCGGCGGCGCTTCCTTCCTTTTCTCCGGTTTTTCGGCGATCATCGCCTCAGTCGTGATCAGCAAGCCGGCGACGGAAGCAGCATTCTGGAGCGCTGTCCGCACAACCTTGGTCGGATCGACGATACCTGCCTTTACCAAATCTTCGAACTCTTCGCTGGCGGCATTGAACCCAAAAGCATTTTTGCCGTTCTTGATTTTGTCAAGAACAACCGAGCCATCGGCGCCGGCATTGGTCGCAATCCAGCGGGCCGGCTCCTCTAGCGCTTTTTGCACGATGCGGACTCCGACCCGCTCGTCTTCAGGAACTCTGATGTTCGCAAGCGAGGCCGCTGCTCGAATCAAAGCGACTCCACCGCCAGGGACGATGCCTTCCTCAACCGCCGCCCGAGTTGCGTGCAGAGCATCCTCCACGCGCGCCTTTTTCTCTTTCATCTCGACTTCCGTGGCTGCGCCCACTTTGACCACGGCCACGCCACCGGCCAGTTTGGCCAGTCGCTCTTGCAGTTTTTCACGATCGTAATCCGAAGTCGTTTCCTCGATCTGAGCGCGGATTTGCGCTATCCGTCCTTCGATCGCCGACTTCTTACCGGCTCCTTCAACAATTGTCGTGTTATCTTTGTCGACGATCACGCGTTTGGCGCGGCCGAGATCCTTCAACGTGATATTTTCAAGTTTGATTCCCAACTCCTCGGCTATCATCTTCCCGTCGGTCAGGATGGCGATGTCCTCGAGCATCGCCTTGCGCCGATCACCAAATCCTGGAGCCTTGACCGCCACGCAGCGAAGCGTGCCGCGGATCTTATTCACCACCAGCGTCGCCAAAGCCTCGCCTTCAACTTCCTCCGCAATGATCAGCAACGGCTTGCCGGTCTTGGCTACGTTCTCAAGTACCGGCAGGAGATCCTTCATGCTGGAAATCTTCTTCTCATTAATGAGGATGTAGACATCCTCATAAACGCATTCCATCCGTTCCGGATCGGTGACGAAATAAGGAGAGAGATAGCCGCGGTCAAAACGCATGCCTTCTACAAGATCGAGCGTGGTTTCCAGCCCTTTTGCCTCCTCAACCGTGATCACGCCCTCTTTCCCGACCTTGTCCATGGCCTCGGCCAGTATGTCGCCGATGGTTTTATCATTATTGGCCGAGATGGTACCGACCTGCGCGATCTCATCTCGGTCGCGGGTCGGTTTGGACACGGACTTGAGCTCAGCCACGACTTTGTCCACGGCCTTGTCGATGCCGCGTTTGATGCTCATGGGGTCATGCCCCGCCGCCACCAGCTTTAACCCCTCGCTAAAAATCGCACGGGCCAGGACAGTGGCCGTCGTTGTCCCGTCACCCGCCACATCCGATGTCTTGCTGGCGACCTCTTTGACCATCTGCGCGCCCATGTTCTCGAATTTGTCCTCGAGTTGAATCTCTTTTGCGACAGTGACTCCATCCTTGGTAACAGTCGGAGCGCCCCAGGATTTTTCAAGACAAACGTTTCTTCCCTTTGGACCCAGAGTCACGGTAACCGCGTCTGCCAATATGTTCACGCCCTTGAGCACCTTGCCCCGGGCGTCCTCACTGAAACGAACCTCTTTCGCTGCCATTGCTCATTCCTCCTTATTCGATTACTCCGAGGATATCATCTTCTCGCATGATGAGATGTTCCTCACCGTCAAGTTTGATTTCCGTACCCGAATACTTACCGAACAAAATTTTATCCCCGGCCTTGACCCCCAGAGGAATGACCTTGCCGTCTTCGTGTTTCCCGGGACCGACCGCTACGACGCGACCCTCTTGAGGTTTCTCCTTCGCCGTATCGGGAATGATAATACCGCCCTTGGTCTTCTCCTCCTCTTCAATGCGCCTGACAATCACCCTGTCCTGTAAAGGACGAATCTTTGTCGCCATAAACGAGACCTCCATTCAATAAAACGTAGGTTTATACATCCAGCACGGTTGGATGGCCCAAATTTAATTTCACTTGTGCAATCGTCAAGGGGAGCGGACGATTTTTTACGAAAATTTTTACTTTCCGACCGATTTCTCGGACGGCTGACCTATGCTTCTGATGAACGCGATCAGGTCGCGTACCTGAGTCTCACTCAGCTGGCCCCAACCAGGCATCATGAACGACCGGCCGACTGCTGAGCCCCCTTTTAAGATGATCTCGCGCAGAAATTTGTCGGACAGCTGGTTCATGACCCGGCCATCGGTGTGATCGGCAGGCTTGACCGGAAGGGATTGAATTGTCGGTCCGTCGCCTTTACCTGTTTCTCCATGGCAACTGGCGCAGTAGGCGAGGTACAGTTTCTTCCCCTCCACCTGGTTTTGAACCTGGGCTTGCGTAGCATCGAGTAGTAAAACAAAACTCAAAAGTAAAAGACCTGTCGCGTGGTAAAGCATAAAGCCAATTCCCGTCCGAAGTGATCGATACCTCTTACCAGATAGGAACGAGAAGCGGTAGAGCCCAAAAGCCGACAGCTGGTGATCCCGGTCAAGTAGAACGGTCGGGACCCAGGCAGAGGCGGTCAGAAGGCTATTCTTTTAACGCCTCAGATGATAAAAGCCCAGAAGGGAGGCTATCGGTATGATCAAAATTTGGGGCAGAAGAGATTCATCGAACGTGCAAAAAGTCCTGTGGTGCTGCGGCGAGCTTGGAGTGGAGTTTGAGCGCGTTGATATTGGTGGGAAATTCGGAGGCAACAAGGAAAAACCGTATTTGGAGATGAACCCCAACGGGCTTGTTCCCTCGGTGCAGGATGGAGACTTCGTCCTCTGGGAGTCAAACAGTATCATGCGTTATCTCGTCGACAAGTATGGACAGGGAAAATTGTTGCCGGTGACGCCGGAAGGGCGTGCGGATGCCAACCGCTGGATGGATTGGCAACTGACCACGCTTGGACCCGCCCTGGTCCCTCTGTTCTGGAGCCTGGTTCGCACGCCCGCAGAAAAACGAGATCCTAACGTGATCACGAACGCCTTGGAAAAATCAAGCGCCGCGTGGGCGATTGTCGACCGCTACCTCGGAAACAGCCCGTACATTGCTGGCGAGGTGTTGACCCTGGGCGATATTCCCATCGGCGTCTGGGCTTATCGCTGGTTCAACCTGCCGATAGAAAGGCCGCTGCTTGCCAAACTTGACGGTTGGTACAAACGGCTATGCGACCGGCCCGTCTACCAAAAGCACATCATGATCCCCATGACTTGAACCTTGCTACCTGCGGCTTTGGCGACTATGAACTAAATGCGACCAGGACCATCATGCCTGGCCTTATCCTTCCATTGGTGCTTGGAATACCGACTTTGACTTTGAACGTGCGGCTTGAAGCATATCAAGCAAATACGGGTTTCAGAGACCGAGGCGGCGTAGCGCACCTTGCTTTGCCCGATATTATAATCCATCCAGCGCCCTCGCCTCGTTCACCCTAGCCCTGTCCAGGTCATCCAAGACCAGAAGCAAATCATAGGTTGTCGAGAGACCGACCTTAAATTTTCTCCGGGTACCCTCGAGCTGATTCTGAACAAACTTGACAGTCTCGCGGGAGGCCTCCATCCGCTTTCTGGCGGTCGACCGTCTTTGATGATCAGGCCGCTGACATGCTGACCGGAGCAGCAGGAATGGATTGGTTCTTTGCAGGAAAGAATGACAAAGTGACGGATCGCCACCCGTTTGAGACTCTCACCACAACCGACTGCCTCGACAATTTCACCCTGAACGCATCTACACGGCGCAAATCATTCTTTGATTGGCCGGTCAGTTAAGGCGCCGAGGGAGAGAGAAGAGAATTTCACCGCAGAGAACACAGCGCGGCAAAGCCGCAACCAAAGATCGGAATATCTCCCGCAAAGTAACTCATGTACCAAACGTACAACACAGCGGATGAAAACGAGCCCCAGTAGTTCTTATCGCACCGATAAATCCCCTGTGGCCCCCTTTGGCAAACTTTGGCAAAGGGGGCCGGCCGCAGGACGGGGGGATTTTCCTTATAGTCGGCTATTTTCATAGGAGTATTTCATGAGCTTACGCTCGCCCGCAAAAGAATGAAAATGGTGCCTTTCCCTCGTACAGCAGGACTGTCATCCTGAACGAAGTGAAGGATCTGCTTTGTAGGGAGGACCGGGGACGGAAGACCGGAGACCGGAGGAAAAGCAGATTCTTCGTCGCGGCGCTCCTCAGAATGACATTCAAAAGGCTCCAAGGCGGATCCGAGAACAAGGGCGGCCGAGGTTCCCCCAATTTTCATAGGAGACGCAACGGCGCAAAGGAAAAAAGAATCCCCTGCGGACGCGGGGGAAAGGGGGCTTGCTTCGGCTCCGCTGCTATGCGGGGAGGCTCCGCGAAGCAGTTGAACGGTTTGAACTTTATCCTTCTCTGCGTCCTTGGCGCTCCCTTCGACCGGCTCAGGACATGCTTGGCGCGATGAAATCAATATCTCTTTTCCACCCACGGGTTGGCGACCCGGAAGTTTGCGCAGGCTGCGCAAACTTCAAGCATCGCGGTACAGAAAGCGCAGAGACGTTACTCAAATATCTCGGTGAGAGCAAGGGCAAAACCGGGAAGGATCTCCGTGGTAACGACGTCTTTGGCTTCTTTGCCGAGCTCCACGGGGCGGGCGTATCCTTGCTCGGCATGCCTGAAAATCTTGACCGTCTCCAGCTCTGGATCCACAATCCAGTACTCCAGAATCCCAAAGCGCTCATAGAGCTTGCGTTTGGTCAATTCGTCCTTTTTTCGGGTTGTCTCTGAAATGATCTCGACGATAAGATCCGGGGCGCCCTGGATGTTGTCCTCGGTCACGATGGCAGCACGCGCGGTGGAGACAAATAAAAGGTGAGGTTGCACCACATTCTCATCTGAGAAAATCACGTCGCAAGGCGCGGTCAGAACCACGCCTAATTTGTGTTCTTTGGAAAATGAGATCATCGCCGTTGCCAGATTGCCCGATATTCGCTGGTGTTTCGTTTTAGGCGCGGGCGTCACGTAGTAATCTCCCTCGATGATCTCATGGCGCTTACCATCATCAGGAAATAAAAGATAGTCCTCGTATGTGAGTTTGGTGCTACGAATGTCTTGCCTGGCCATGGCATCTTTTCCCACGCACAGTGTTCAAGCTACCAGAGGCCTCCGAGCAGCGCAAGGTTTC
>CAYPHJ010000066.1:17549-25203 GCA_964410485.1 uncultured Syntrophobacteraceae bacterium | reverse complement strand
TTAAGGGCAATCGCTGTGCCAGTTCGATTGGGTTACTGAAGGCCTTAAAAGGCTAGAAGAATACCCGTCGAAACGGCCTGCGACACAACGGGGGGTGTAGCTTTTTTGTTGCGGGTGAATCAAAAATGATTCGGTTGGGACGCCGGCGATTTTGGAGAGTTTCCGGCCATCCACAACCCAGCACTAGAAGGCGTACCGCCAGCTGGCGCAGCTGCCGATCACGCGCGCTCAGCCTCGTCCGGCAGTTCGCTCACCACCACACCAAAGTAGCCGGAGACTTGCAGCATTTCGGGCGAGATACTTTGCCATGCTCTCTCATCCGCTATCGGTTCTTAGCGACTCCGGCGTGGCGTTCAGGACCATCTGGAGGCGGCAAAGACAACGTCAGCGTCTCGATGCGAGGCAACGCGGCCTTCACCACCCGTCGAACCAGAAGGTCGGAAGGAGATCCCTTAAATAGAACACCAACGATGTACGTCGCAGCGAAAGATTTACAGTACAGCGAGTGCGTTGCGCTACGGAAAATACGGTCTAGGTGCCCCCCTCGGGTCAACGGTGGCTCCACGGCCTCAAGCGCGGCGTCAATGAGGTTGAAGACGGCGCGACGTTCAGCCGTAAACACGCGCATGACGCTACACCAAATTAAACCCGCCTGGTCAAAAACTAAGACGGCTTTGTCGGAACTGGGGATAATACACTCATTGCTGGCTTCATCATCGGTGGAACCACACCGCAGGCAGTACTTATAAGAGGGCGTGGGCCGTCCATGGCTAGCGCACCGTTTTTCGTTCCGGGAACGTTGGCCAATCCAGTTTTGCAGCTTTTTTCTGGCCAAACGATCATAGCCCAGAACGATAATTGGCAGGACACTCAACAACAAGAAATTCTTGCGACTGGCTTAGACCCTTGCCAGCCGAATCCAGGGCAATTCGCATCTCCACCCGGTTGCGCCCAAGAGTCGGCACTAGTTGTCACTCTGCCTCCGGGAGCCTATACCGCAATTCTGACTGGAGCCGGTGGTGGAACCGGAGTGGCATTAGTAGAAGTTTTCCAGCTAATAGGAGCAACGAGCCCCCAAACATTCTGGGATTGTATTCGGGTTCGATTACAGTCACTCAGTCAAACTGCCAGAACCCAGCTAACAACGGGACATTTGGCGCCTTTACTACCGTGGTCATAAACGCTCAAGATGGTTCTCTCTTCTCTGGCAGCGCAACTTTTTCATTCGGCGGCGATACGATTACCGCTAGTTTTTTTGGGATAGTCACCGGAGGCGGCGCCCTAAGCGGGTCATTTGCGAGTGTTGCAGTTCCCAGTGGTTTCAGCAGCAGTGGAACCTTTGCGGGTTTGGTAGTTGGGAGCACGATTACCATCAACTTTGCCGGTCAGGCGACCGTTGGTGAGACGTGTGCCGTAAACGGGGTAATTTCGGCTAACCGATAGCGGATTCGGCGAACGGGTTCTGTGGATGGGGTGCGTCCCTCTCGTTCGATAAAACAAGTGTTGCCTGTGTAATGACGGACATCCAGGGCCAATGGAAGAGTTGGACATTGCAGGTCAGTGATTCGGTGGTCGCGGCCAACCCTAAGAAAGTGAGGTCAAGAAATGCCAAGAACCTCAAGCGTTAAACCGAGGTAGTACATTGTTCATCCACATTTCACGGCTTCAAGCAACCCAATAATACACTACGAAAAACGGCATCTCCTTGTTTTGATCACACCGCTACCGTGTGGACCCCTCGCTGTCTCATACGTAGCGGACGAGTACAATCCCTTGACACCAAAGTATCCTGGCTGTTATCTAGCCTAACGTGAAGCTCCCGATTCGCGGCGTTCAGTTCTAATCGGTTAGGCTGGACGCCTTCGGGATCCCACCCTGACTATTTGGGTCATTAACGATCCCTCGGCTCCTGTAAGACTCGGATTCAACCTTTTCGACCTTGTGAGTTCGGCCGTCGACCAGAGCCAATTGCACATCTTCAATCACGCAGGCCATTACGTCTTTAGTCAGTTTCAAGTGGTTGTTCGATCGGAGAGCCATGCCACTAGTTCTGAGGATTTCAACGGACGACCAATGTAGTAACCCTGAGCGTAATCACAGCCAAGCGCGAGAAGACGGCGTAAGATATCCTCGCTCTCCACTCCTTCCGCGATCACTTCCAACCCGAGCTGATGGGCCAGATCGACCGTAGAGCGAACGATGACGGACGCATTCTCATCTGCTGCCATGTTGATCACAAATGACCTATCGATTTTTAGGTGATCCACAGGGAGTTTTGCTAAATAGGACGAACCGCCCGGTAGCCAAATTGCGCGGTTTGGCGACGATTCCACCAAAGACACGTGCGAAAATATCTCTCCTGCAGCATCAGGGGCCTGAAGAGCGGCGAAGCCGGTCAAGCAAGATCAGATCATCCCCGTCGCTCGGCCAGCTCGGAGGCGATCACGAGCCTATCAATCTGCTTGTTGCTCAGCTCACGTGGATACATTTTGGACACAACAGCGAGAAATGCATTGCTGGCATTTTTAACCGCATCCTGAATTCCAAAACGCCGGCAGCGCTGCCCCGTAGTGGCAAGAAGCGTCAAGGGCGCCGATCCGGGGAGCGTGATCCCCACCTGTGAGTCAGTGAAAATTTCCGTGACAAGAAACGGCCAATTTGCTGGCTTCACCGGCCCATCTGTGACGCTTGCGCCCGGCAGCTGAACGTGATCTCCTAGCTGTGATATGGCCCGTTCACCGAAGGTGGAGGAGACGAACATGACCACCCCGCAAGAGCGAGTTCGAATTCTTCGGGAAGCCAAGCCAAACAGCTGGGTTGCGCTGTCTGCGGACGAATCCTGCGTAGTGGGCCGCGGTGAGAGCTACGCAGAAGCTGTCGAGGCAGCGCGCCGCGCGGGCGAACAAAATCCGGTTGTTGTAAAAATTCCAGATGACTGGTCAATCAGGGCCTTTCTCTCTTGCGAATAGCCTATAAAGCCTTTCCCGTTCTTCCCCATCCCGCCTTTCCCGCAGAGAATTTCATCTGGCGACCGGTTCTCAATGTGGCTTTATCCTACGAGCACGCCCAGACTCAGAGATTTGAAGCTCTTGTGGACTCAGGCGCTGATCGCTGCCTCTTTCATGCGAGCATCGGCGCCGCCTTGGGAATGGAAGTTCGCGCGGGGATCGAGATGCCTTTCGGTGGCGTGATCGGCGGAGCAACTGGAAAGATCTATTACCACAAAGTCGGGCTTCTGGCTGCCGGCGAGTGGATAGAAATGACAGCGGGATTTTCCTTATCCGGCATTGCTTGGCCGAAACGGTTTTTTTGACAACTTTCTCGTAACCTTCGATCACACCACAGATCCCCCCTACTTCGAAGTGGAAAGAATCCGTCCCGCCTAACAGCAAGCTGCCGCGAGCGTTTAGCAAAAATCGCGTTTGGAAACGAAAGTCGAAACACACACGCGATGGGCACAAGCCCGCTTGGCTGCGACCTACGGGCGGGAGGGGTACGACCCCGCTCACAACGGGAGCTTGACCGCGCTAGGAGGTAAACGCCGCGCTGAGGGTTGAATACGTGAGGCGCGTTGGGTGTGGACGTGCCATGATGCCTCCCTCACTTGATGATCTTGTCCGCGCGCGCCAGCACGTGCGGCGGAATCGTCAGACCGATCTGCTTGGCCGTTTTCAGACTAATCACCAGCTCGAACTTCATGGGCTGCTCGACCGGTAAGTATGCGGGCTTAGAGCCTCTTAGGATCTTGTCCACGTAGATAGCAGCCCGACGGTACAAATCGATCACGTCCGCCGCATAGGACATGAGGCCACCAGCTTCCACAAACTCCCCGGTGTGAAATATCGCTGGCATCCCCCGTTTCGCTGTGAAGTCTACGATCTGTTCCCGGTAAACACGGATGAGGGGTTGCGAAAGCGTGAGCAGGGCGTCGGCACGATACCTGGTGATGGCTGAGAAGGCGCCTGCAAAGTCTGGATTGGGAGCTCGCACCTCCAGAGATTGCACCTGCACACCTAACGACCGGGCAGCGCTCTCCGTTTCTCTCCACCCGGGTGCGTGGCTTGGACTGCTGGGATCCCCGAGGACCGCCACGCGTGAAAGCTGGGGAACGATCTCCTTGAGCAGCTCCAGCCGCTTCCCCCCGAGCTCCGGCGCCAGGTTAGTTAACCCCGTGATGTTGCCCCCAGGCCTGGCGAGGCTCGCCACCAACCCGAGCGCAACCGGATCCGTCACATTCCCCATGACAAGGGGGATCAGCGTGGTGACCTTTTTGGCCGCCCTCGTTGCGGTCGCTCCCCCTACCACAATGACCTCAACTTTGAGCTGGACGAGCTCGGTCACGAGGGCAGGATATCGCTCGGTCTTCCCCTCTCCATAGCGGTACTCGATCACGATACTGTGACCTTCCACGTACCCCAGCTCGCGCAGGCCCTGCCGGAAGGCCTCGATCCAGGCCGCATCCGAGGAAGGCGAGCCACCCGCTAAAAAACCTATCCGAGGGACCTTCTTCGGCTGCTGCGCGTCGGCGAGCTGAACTGTGGCGAGAGCTAGCGTGAGGAGCACGACGGCAATGACTTTGTACCGCATGCCCGCTCTTTTACTGCTGTTATTGCCGGTTGTCCAGCACAATCACAAGGGGAGCGCCAAAGCCCCCGCTGTTGGTTTCCCGCGCTTATCGCCCTATGCCGCAGATAAGGTCTACAGCCACTTTGTGCCGCGCAAAACGACCACAATTCAGGAGTTGGCCAGCAGTATTCTGAACGCCTAAAAAACAGGGCGCTTCGGCTCAGTGGGCTTCTTGTGCTTCGTGTGTTTCGAGTTGGAAGGGGTTTGAGATTGTCCTCGTCCCAAATCGTTTAAGAAGGCTAACCGAATCATCCTCGGAAATATGCTCACGTTTAAGAATCTCTTCCACTTCCGGCTGTTCGGGGCTGGGAATCCGGGAAGCAAAAAACTGCCAAAGCTCCTTGCTTTCATAAACCTTATCCAGGTCTGGAAACTCAACGATGGGGCGAAAAAATTTAGCCCGCTTGAACTGCTCCGAATACGCAAATTTCCAAACTCCATCTTCCACAGACAAGGTACCAATAGGGAGATTCCGATATTTGAGCAGGAACCTGACCCTAACCGTCTTGTCGGCTGGGGCTTTCAGCGGTTTTCGAAGTCCCAGCCATTCTCTAAAAAGGTCCATAACGGCCGTCAACGGGGTTCCCTCCTTATCGTCACTCTCGGCATGCTTCTTTTAGCATTTTTTGCCTAAGTGTCAAACATCGTCTAATAAGCTCGCGCCGCTCTGGACTCAACAGTTTAAACTGTTTCTCCAGTATTCTAAAGGGGGCGGTTTCAAGCGTAGCCGGATCCACGAACTTCTGAATAAGTTTTTCGTACCGCACAGAGGAGCTAGAGATCAAACGCATCAACCGAAAGAAATCAACATCCTCCTCGCCGTCCCAGCCTACGGGAGGAGTGCAAGCGTTGATGTAGGCGTTTAGCTGCCCAGTATCGGTCAGCATCTGCTTTATTCGCTTCTCTGGATTATTCCAAAATAGGGTTCGGGCGGTGTCAAAAACGGGCGAAAATCTAGGCGCCTTGCCTTCACGGATCGGCACAATGACACCCCAGTTGTAAGGATGTCTGTCATTATGTCCGAATGTCCGATTAAAGCATCAAACGCGAGCATCTCTACGAAGCCGTCCATAATCTTCGCGTCAGAACCGGGGAAAGCCGCCTTGACCGCTTCGGCTGCCATTTGAAAGGTGAAATAATCTCTCTCCGACTTATTATCGGCGAGCTGCTTATAGTTTTCTTTGCCTATACAGAGCTCAAATATTTCAGCACCGTGCGTTAACTGCTCAGTCTCAGCATTGAGAAAATACTTGCTCATGAACCGGACCTGGCCATTAACCATTCGGAGCTTTGAATCGGCAATGTTTAGTCCGAAAGCTTGCCCGATGCGGGTGGCTAGCTGCTCAGTGATGGATTCGTTCGGGTAAAACTTTGATCCGATTTTCGCAATATAGCTTTCGCGCTTTTTATGACGGCTCCTGTGACCTGGGCGGTATTCACTGTCTTTGATGAAGTCTTTTGGAGCATCGCCGGGTATGGAAAGAAAATTTACTGGCTCAAGTAGGTACTTTCGAAGCCAGAGAATGACCTTACTCCAGTCTTTCTGGTAATCGGAAAAATGTTTAATGTCTTGCGGTCGCACTCGCCAGACTGCCTTTTATGCAGTGTTCCTAGTCACTCCGCAGGACACATTTTGGACACATCGGCTAGAAATGACATTAACTAATTACTTATAAGTACCTGGTTTTTTGGCGCGCCCGGAGGGATTCGAACCCCCAACCCTCAGATCCGAAGTCTGATGCTCTGTCCAGTTGAGCTACGGGCGCGGCGTGAAGGATTACAAAGGCTCATTGAAAATAGACGATGGCGAGTCCTTTTTCAAAAAAGAATCGGCGCAAAAAATCGGGAATTTCGCGGTCGGTTAGAAACAAGCCCCTGTTCTGCAACAAAAAACCCGGCGCGGTGAGACTCAACTGGTCGCGACTCTGGCGATCGCCGGCGCTGAACCGATGTTCGCGGTATTGTGCTTGCTCTCCCAACCCAGCCAGCAGGCGAGCAATAATATCTTTGCGCGATGCTGTGGCCAAGTCCAATTCGATGCTCCTTACACCGTTCTTTTCCTGCAGCGTTCTTTTGATTTCCGGCTCCAGCCGTTGGAAAAAAACCGCCGTGCGCCGGCCTTCGCTCTCGAAGCTTCGATCGCTCTGCACATCGAGCCTGAGCCCGTCTCTCACTTCAATCGACAGCGTGTCTGCAGCCCCGTAAACTATGCCGTAGGTCAGTAACAAAACATCAATCAATTCCTTGCTGTCCGCGGGCCAGCGCTTGACTTCAGGAGCCGAATGATTGGAAACGAGGCTGACGCGCGTTGCGGCTGCCGGCGCGACTCCAGAGGTTGGAATCTCTCTCATGTGGAGTCCCCTGAGCGACAATTCGGCTTTGAGATACTCCGGCACCTCGCTCGTTTGCTCGGCTAAGTTAATGACGTAAATCTCCTGCGGCTTGTTGTTTTCTTCAGGCGCAAGCGCGACCCAATTTCCGCTCGCCTCGAAACCGACACTCCCTACACGGAGAACCGGCGGACGGTCGCTCGGCAGCAATTGATAGCCCAGATGCGAGAGCAAGCGACCGACGCCATCGTGCAAGGACTCCCCTGCCCTTAAAGAAACAACCGGAATCGCAAGGCTCGGCTCCTCCAACTGTTTTCGCAAGGACGAGGGAAACTGGTTGTCTGGATCGAAGACAATTTTTTGCTCCAACTTGCGGTTGTAAATAACGGGGTACGCGCGTCTATCGATCCGCATGGTCCCCTGTGCTAACGAGAGCGCTTCTTCTCCGCTACGCAGCACTTCCACACCAAGCGATTCGATGATTTCCACAAGGAGGGGAATATGTTCCCTAGCCGGCAGCCGGCGTGCGTCGGTAGTGGCGTTGCTTGGCGGGGCGGACTTTCTTTCCTCCACTCGGCTCTGGACCGGCGGGAAAGGGCGCGATGGCTTGGCTTCCCTGGCCACCTCGGTCGCAGTTTCTCTCATGGACGGCAACCGGAGCATTTCCCCTTCGCGCAAGAGGTCCCAGTTTTTTTTCT
>CAYPHJ010000066.1:0-17449 GCA_964410485.1 uncultured Syntrophobacteraceae bacterium | reverse complement strand
ATGGACGGCAACCGGAGCATTTCCCCTTCGCGCAAGAGGTCCCAGTTTTTTTTCTCCGGGTTCAACTCCCGGACCGTCGCAAAATAAATCGCCAGCTCGCGTTCCGTAGTGATTCGTAACTCCCGGCGCAGTATGAGGTAAAGAGTATCCCCCGCTTTCACGCGGTATGCCGTCACCATTGGAGAAGCGGCGCTTGCGCGTTCGACAATCTCCTTTCTCCCTCTGGCGACCGGAAAGGATGGCGCGCGTTTCTCGCTCGCAACCTCGAACCCCAGGGCTTCATCAGGGTTGAGCGGAACAAAAACCCGATCACCGACCTTGAGCAGGTCCAGACTCTTGAGCTGCGGATTGACGGCCCGCATGAGAGGCAAATACTGATTGAATCTTCTCTGTGAGAATCCCTTTTGCTGGATGAGAATGTGCCACAAAGTATCGCCCGGGCCTATCGCGCGCTCTTCGCCCGCGATGTCTCTACCGTCGTAGGGTCGCGTTATCACTGTCCTTTGGAAAGTTAGCCGGCCAATCTCGTCGCCTGTCGCAGAGCCACCGGGAACCGACTGAGCAAAAAGATCAGCGGCCAACAATCCGGTCAAACAAGATGCCGAGAGCAGTCTGGCGCCCCGGCAAAGCGCACTACAACCGTGTTTAGGCAGCATGGAATAAACACCTGCTAACAAATCTTCACCCTCCGGGTTGGTGCCTTGCTTTCCATAGCGTTCCACCGGGTGTGTCTTCCAGGACGATTCCGCAGTCCTGCAGTTGGTTGCGGATTCGGTCTGCTTCTTTCCAGTTTTTGCTTTGGCGCGCCCGGTTTCGTTCGGCTATCCAGGCATCCACCTGCTCGTGCGTTAGCCCTTGCTGGCGCAGCCACAGATCTTTCTTTTTCTGGAAAAATAGCTCGGGTGGGTCTTGCAGCAATCCCAGAACCTCACACATGGTCTTGAGCGCCGCTGCTCGAGGGCTTGCCTCCTCCGGCTTCCCCTCATCCAGCAGCCTGTTAACCGCTCGAACTTCATCAAAACTCAAGGCCAGGGTCCTTGGTGTATTGAAATCATCATCCATCTCAGCCTGAAACGCCTCCAGCGTAGCACTATCGTCAGGACCCTGGTGCGCCTTTTTAACCATTCGGTCCACGCGCTCCAAGGTCTCGTAAATGCGTTCCATCGCGCGCTCCGACTCTTCAAGACCTTGAAAGGAAAACTCCATTGGACTGCGATAATGGCTCGCCAAAAAGTAATGGCGCAACGTCGCACGGTCGCAGCGATCCAGCACTTCGCCGATGGTAAAGAAATTGCCAAGCGACTTGGACATCTTCTCACGGTTGATGTTGAGAAAGCCGTTGTGCATCCAGTAGCGCGCGAGCGGACGGCCGAAGGCCGCTTCCGATTGGGCGATTTCGTTCTCATGGTGGGGAAAGATCAGGTCTCTGCCGCCGCCATGGATGTCGAACGGCTGGCTAAGATACTTTGTACTCATGGCCGAGCACTCAATGTGCCAGCCCGGCCGACCCGGTCCCCAGGGGCTGTTCCACACCGGCTCCCCCGGCTTGCCGGACTTCCACAGAGCAAAGTCCAAAGGAGATCTCTTACGTTCATCGACTTCAACTCGAGCACCCGCCTCGAGCTCATCGATTTTCTTACGGGACAATTTGCCGTAGCCGGCAAAGCCCTCGACTGAAAAGAATACGTCCCCGTCTACTCTATAAGCGAACCCTTTATTTTCCAGTTGTTGGATCAGCGTGATAATTTCTGCGATATGGCCCGTAGCGCGAGGCTCGACGCTCGGCTTGAGCAGACCCAGGGCTTTGGCGTCGCGGTGAAACTCTGCGATGTAGCGCTCGGTGATCGTGTCACAACTGACATTTTCGTCACTGGCCCGCTTGATGATCTTGTCGTCTATATCCGTGAAGTTCCGCACGTACTCAACGCGAAAGCCCGAATGTCTCAAGTAACGGTAAACAACATCAAAAGTAAGCAAAAACCGGCAGTGGCCAAGGTGCGCGGAATCGTAGACAGTCACACCACAGATATACATCCGTACTTCACCCACATTTAGTGGAACGAAATCCTCCTTCTGACCTGTTAGTGTGTTAAAAATCTTGAGTCCCACGGCGTTCTGTGGCCCAGCGTCGTAAGTCTTCCGCTAAAAATGACCAAAAGCTATAGAAACTGAAATTTTTACGGATCGGCGCCGGATTTGCAAGTTAAATCTTAAGCTTGCCTTAAACGCTGTTCGAGGTGTCGTTACGCTCTCCAAACACATTTATCCAGTACTCCAATACTCCATTACTCCAGTCTCTCTCCCTGTTGCCAAAAAAATCAAAAAAGCATAGAGAAACCTATCTGGAGACATCATGATGAATTTTGCTAAACCGTATGGTGACTTGCGAGAATTTATTGCCGCTCTGGAGGAGCACGGCAAACTCTACAGGATCCATAGAGAGATCGATAAAGACACCGAGCTTCAACCGCTGGTTCGCTGGCAGTTCAGGGGCCTGCCGGAGGAGGCGCGCAGAGGATTTCTCTTTGACCGCGTAACGGATTCAAGAAAGCGCAGATACAACTGCTCGGTCCTGGTCGGCGGGTTGGCCGGCTCTGAAGCGATTTACTGTCTGGGTCTCAAATGCAAACCCGATGAGGTCGCCGACCGCTGGTTATATGCGCTGGATCATCCGATCGCTCCGGTGATGGTAAACAGCGGTCCGTCACAAGAGGAGATTCACAAAGGCAAAGATCTCCTTGCCCATGGAGGTCTTGGGGAATTCGCTATTCCTATTTCGACGCCGGGTTTCGACAACGGGCCCTATATCACTGCTGGACACTGGATCACCAAAGATCCCGAAACCGGCAAGCGCAATGTCGGCAACTATCGCGGCCTGATCAAAGGGCCGGCTCTCACCGGCCTGATGACAGGCACGCCTCAGGATCTGTCGATGCACTGGGAGAAATGCCGCCAGCGCGGCATTCCGCTGGAGGTAGCTGTGGTGGTGGGTACCGTCCCAGCAGTTTCCTACGCTGCAACGCAAAAAGTACCCCCCGACGTTGACGAGCTTGGGCTCGCCGGCGGGTTGATGGGGGCTCCGGTACCGCTGATCAAGTGCCAAACGGTCGATCTGGAAGTGCCAGCCACAGCCGAAATTGTGCTGGAGGGCATCGTCCCAACGCATTACATGGAAGAAGAAGGACCGTTTGGAGAGTCGATGGGTTACGTCGATCCGCGAACACTCAGCACGGTTTTCGAATTGACCTGCGTGACGCACAGAAAAAATCCCATTTGGGTGTCCATCATCAGTCAGGTGACACCCAGCGAGAGCTCAAAAATCAAAGCCATGGGAATGGCCACGCTGGTCAAGCGTTTCCTCATCAAAAAGGGTTTCGACACCGTGCGCGAAGTTCACCTGATGGAACCGCTGGTAAACCTCCGTCCCTACGTCGTTGTGAGCTTGAAGAAGCGCAATGATGAAGAACCTTGGGGCGTGATGCAGGGCGTTTTGGATTACGGCGATCGCGTTGGAAAGTTAGTAATTGCGGTTGACGAGGACATCAATCCCCGAGACCCCGTGGCGGTTACCTGGGCGATTACTCATCGGTCACAGCCGCACAAAGACACGAAAGTCGTCGGTGACCGCCCGTTCGGCGCCACTCCGATTGGCATGGTAGCAACTCATCCGTCGAGTCGATATGACAACTGCGAGTCATCTCTTTTAATTGACGCCACCCGCAAGGCCGATTTCCCGCCACTTTCGTTACCGAGAAAAGAATTCATGCTACGCGCCAAAGCGATCTGGGAAGAACTGGATCTGCCCAAGCTGGAGCCGCAGGAGCCCTGGCATGGCTATCTCATGGGCTTGTGGCCGGACGATTTGGCCCAAGAAGCGGATCTGGCGGCGCAGGGCGAGCATGAAAAGGTTTGGGCGAAGTTGCGCCAAACCCGCGTTCCTGTAGGCGAAGGAGAATCGTTGAAGTCGATGCGCGCTAAATGGGGGCAATCTCATTCGGGCCGGTCGGAGTAAGGATATGAAAAAAGAAATCACGCTGATCGTGAACGGAGAAGAGCACCAGATCCTCGTTGAGCCTCATCGCCTATTGCTCCACGCCTTGCGCGATGAGATCGGTCTTACCGGGACCAAAGAAGGTTGCAGCATTGGAGTCTGCGGCGCATGCAGCGTGATCGTCGATGGACGTTTGGTCAGCTCCTGCCTCACGCTGGCAATTGCGTGCCCGGGTAAAAATATCGAGACCATTGAAAACCTGGCGAAAGACGGACAATTACACCCAGTCCAGCAAGCATTCATCGAATACGGCGGCTTTCAATGCGGCATTTGCACTCCAGGACAGATCATCGCCGCCAAGGCGCTTCTTGACGAAAACCCCAAGCCCACCGAAGAGGAAGTCAAAGAATGGATGGCGGGCAATCTCTGCCGCTGTACGGGCTATTACAAGATCCTGGAGGCCGTCATGGCCGTGGTCAATGGAAAGATCAGCCCGGATTTTCAGTTTAGAAAGAGACAACAGGAAGCCAAGATCCAGAGTCTGGATGTTTACAAGCCGGTTGCCAAGACGGATTGATTCACTTTGATGAGCCAATCCACCCTCACCCTTCCCTCTCCCAGAGGGAGAGGGTCTTGAACGTTAACGGATTACCCTCGCGTGGGAGAGGGTTTTAAATCTTCACGGCATTACCCTCGCCCTGTGGGAGAGTGAGGGCTCCAAGAGGAAGTTAGAGGAAGTAAATTCGACACAGAGGGAGCCTGGAACCTAAAAGCAAAAAGGAAATATGGCAAAAGCTGAAACATTTGCGGTGGTCGGACAGCGCGTGCAGCGCGTCGAAGGGTATGAAAAGGTCACAGGCGACGCCGAGTACGTCGCCGACGTGAGGCTTCCCGGAATGCTCATCGGCAAAGTGCTGCGCAGCCCCTTCCCACACGCCAAAATACTTCATATCGATACCAGCAGAGCAGAAAAGCTGCGTGGGGTCCGGGCGGTCGTCACGGCTGAGGACACGATCAAAAAACCCTGGGGCGCCTTTTTTGCAGATCAGTATATCCTCTCGGTCGGAAAAACCCGCTACGTCGGAGAAGAAGTCGCCGCCATCGCTGCCCTCGATAGCGACACCGCAGAGGAGGCGATCGACTTGATTCGCGTCGACTGGGAGCCGCTGCCGGCGGTGTTCGACGCGGAAGAAGCTATGAAGGACGGAGCGCCGCTCGTCCATGAAGGTAAAGAGCGCAACATTGCCATGATCATGGATATTGAGAGAGGCGATATTCAGCGCGCCTTCACAGAGTCCGACCTTATCGTCGAAGAAACGTTTCAAAGTATGCCGCAATGGCATTGTGCCATTGAAACCATAGGCAGCGTCGCCGAGTACGCCGCAAGCGGCAAGTACACGATCTACATGAACACGCAGACTCTATTCAGCGCCCGCTTGCGGATCGCAACCGCGCTCGGTGTCCCCGAAAGCGACGTCCGCATCATTCAAACTGCGGTCGGCGGCGGCTTTGGCGGCAAGTCATGTGACGATAACAATGCTCTTGTTGCGGCGGTGCTCAGCCGCAAGGCTAAAAGGCCTGTCAAACTCATCAATACACGGGAAGAAGAATTTCTTGCCGGCAGCCGCCCGCGCGTGTTCATGAAGATCAATGTCAAGTTGGGATTCAAAAAAGATGGTCGGATTCGGGCCAAACATATCCGGGTCATTGCGGACAACGGTGCCTATTCAGCAAAGGCGCCCGCGATCACGGGTGTGGCCGCCATGCGCCATGACACCTGCTACAAATACAGTGACGTCAAAACCGAAGCCTATCTGGTTTATACGAACAAGATTCCTACGGGAGCATTTCGCGGTTTCGGCAACCCGTCCGCGGAGTGGGCCGTGGAGCAGGCAATCGATATCGGGGCGCATGAGTTGGGTCTTGACCCGCTCGCGGTCGCGCGCATAAACGCGGCGGAGCCGGGATATATATCGCCGCACGGCAATCGCGTGACGAGTTGCGAGCTAACGCAATGTCTCGACATGGCGGAAAAGATGATGGACTGGAAGTCAAAGCGAGCTAATAAGAGGCCCAACACGGGGTTGGGGCTCGCATGCACGGTCCACGTCAGCGGCAAACGGCATTTCGGCGATTATGATGGCAGCTCCGCAACCATCAAGATCAACGAGGATGGCAAAGCATTGATTCTTAGCGGAGAAGGCGAATGCGGTCAGGGCATGTTTACGGCCATGTGCCAGATTGCCGCCGAAGAGTTGGGCATCCCGGTAGAAGATGTGGAAGTGTCACGCGCCGATACCGACCTGACGACATTTTGTCTCGGTGCTTTCGCGAGCCGGCTCACGTACGTCAGTGGGAACGCGGTAAAAAACGCGGCCGGAAAAGTGAAGGAACAACTGTTTGAGCAAGCCGCGGAGATGCTCGAAGCGAATCCGGACGATCTGGTCTGTCATGACGCGCGCATTGCCGTAAAAGGGTCTGAAAGCAGGTCGGTTACCGTTGCGGAAGTGGCCCGCGCCCGCCTGTTCCGTCATAACGGAGCGCCGATTGTGGCCTCCGGGAGCTTTGACGCCGATTCCGTACTGCCGGACAAAACACGCTTTGGCAATGAATCGGGAGCCTATAATTACGGTGTTCAGGCGGCACAGGTGGAAGTCGATAGTGAAACCGGACAGGTCAAGGTCCTCCAATACGTTATCGCTTCCGATTGCGGAACGGTGATTTATCCTATTGGGGCTGAGGGCCAGGTCGAGGGGGGACTGGCTCAGGGTCTTGGTTACGCCCTCACCGAAGGCTTACAGTTTGACGAAGGAAGACCGATCAATCCCAACTTTTCCGACTACCGCATTCCGTCGATGCGAGATATGCCTGCACTCAAACACGCGTTTGCCGAATCTTATGAGCCCACCGGACCATTCGGAGCAAAGGGATTAGGCGAGTTAAACATGGATCCGACGGCCGCCGTCATCAGCAACGCCATTTTTGACGCCGTGGGGGTGCGCATCACAACCCTCCCGATCACACCGGAGAAAGTTCTCAAGGCGATCAGGCAGAAAGGTTGAGGAGGCTCGGGTCGACCCAGATAAGGTTCAGGTTCAGGTTAAGGCCAGTAAGATAAATAGAATACAGGGGAAAATGACAACATTCGAATATTCTGAACCCACAGGTTTAACCGCAGCTTTCGGGCTGCTCGACCAATACGGTGATGGTGCGCGGGTCATCGCTGGTGGCACGGCACTCGTCATCTGGATGCGCCAGCGCCTCCTGACGCCGCAAATGCTGGTCAGCCTTCAGCACATACCTGACTTCAAGCACATTACCTTCGATGCGAGTAGTGGCCTTTTTATCGGCGCCGGAGCGCTCCATCGCGACATCGAGCTGTCCCCAGTCGTTAAACAGCATTATCCCCTGCTTCATGAAACGTTTCGTAAAGTGGCGCAGCCCAGAATCCGCAATATGGCTACACTCGGTGGAAACCTTGCCGGCGGCGATCCGCTGACCGATCCCGGAGCAAGTCTGATTGCTCTGGATGCGGAGGTAACACTTGCCGGCAGTGCTGGCAAACGCGCAATGCCGCTGGAAGATTTTTTTGTTGATTACTACGAGACAGCGTTAAGACCGGGAGAAATTCTCACGGAAGTTCGCGTACCGCCGCCCAAACGGCCCGGCTGGGCCCATATCAAGTTCACACCGCGGAGTGTCGAAGATTTCGCCACCGTCGGCGTCGCCATAACTCTGAAGTGCACCGGAGACAGGTGCGTCGATGTCCGCCTGGCCCTGAACTCTGTCGCTTCGACCATCGTTCGGGCGAAAAAGGCCGAGTCTGTGTTGCGCGGCCAACGAATGAATGACACCGCGCTTCGGGAAATGGGAGAAGTTGCTGCCACGGAAATCGATCCAATGGACGATAATCGCGGCTCGGCAGAGTACAAGAGGGAGATGGTCAAGGTGCTTGTGCGCCGTGCGGGCGCAGCAGCTCTCCAGAGATCAGTCTGAGCACTTCTTCGTCGTGCATCACAAAGTCATGGACGACGAACCCCATCAACATTTCGACGTGCCGCGAAAATCGTGCCGTGGCACGGCTTGCCGCCTAATGGCTCAAGAGGGTCTTGAGCCCTATCCGGGCTCTAGTATAGAAAGGGTTAAGATCAACCCAAGGAGGGAACGGGATGAAAAAACAAGTCGTTTTTGTGGTTTCGCTGCTTTTGCTCATGTTGTGGAGTTCACAAGCGCAATCTCAAGCACCGCTTTACCAGGATAAAGCCATAAGGATTGTTGTCGGCTTTACCCCCGGAGGGTTTTACGATCGTTGGGCGCGGCTCTTAGCTCAGCACATGCCCAAGCACATACCCGGAAACCCGAACATGATTGTCCAGAACATGCCGGGAGCAGGATCGGTTACTGCGACCAACTACGTTTACAAAGTCGCCAAACCGGACGGACTCACAATAGGCATGCCGGCAAGCGCCATCTATCTCGACCAGATCGTCGGGCGGAAAGAGGCCCAATTCGACTTACGCAAGATGCGCTGGATCGGTTCTCCCGTGCAAGAGCCGATGATTCTTTACATGCGCTCCGACACGCCTTACAAATCGATCGCCGATATTCGCAAGGCCAAGGTGCCCCCGAAGTGCGGCGCGACCGGAAGGGTGAGCTCCGCCTTCATCATGGCAAGGCTCCTCGAAGAGACTTTGCCGCCGCTTAAATTCGAAACGGTTTTGGGCTATCCCGGAGGCTCGGAAATCGATTTGGCGGTGGAGCGTGGCGAGGTGGTCTGTCGCGCCATGACGGCGTCCCCCTACTTCGGCCGCGAACCATTTCTCAGTTGGGAAAAGAAAAATTTCGTCCGCGTGTTGCTCTTTACAGGCGAAAAGCGCGATGAGAGAGCGCCCAATACGCCGACCATCTATGAGATCTTTGAACAGGAAAAGGTGACGGAAGAGAATCGGCGTGTTGCGGAAGTGATTTTGGCTGCAGAGACGGTCGGTCGGCCCTTGATCCTCGGCCCGGGAACCCCCGAAGACCGCGTCAAGATCCTGCGCAATGCGTTCGACAAAGCTTTGAAAGATCCAGCCCTGATAGCGGATGCGAAGAAAGGAAGAATGGATATCGACCCGGTCCCCGGCGACCGAATGGAAAAGTTGATAAGGAACGTGCTGGATCAACCGCCTGATGTTATGGTTCGGGTAAAGAAAATGTTGTCGGACTAGTCATCCGTCGAGGAGCCTTGGACCGGCGTGGTATGGAAGTGCAACCATGCCACGCCACCCACTTGGCCAGCACGGAAAGTGTCGTTTGGTTACGGCCAGCGTCCGCTTGGCAATCGGTCTTGTCCACCACTCTCCACTGCGACACACCTCTCGCGCCAATTTCATCAACTGCTTTCGCCGTTCTAGTATCGTGTTTCTTCCTAATCTTTGGATGCGGCTCGAACTCTCAGGTTGTTCGGCCATCCAGCCGGCCATTCACTCCTCCCCGCCTGGGCCGTAAACTTGACGCATTCACTCCCGAAAGCTATTGTCGATCTGATGAAAAAAACGATCAACGTGAACATTAACGGTCGGATCTATGAAGAAGACGTGGAGCCACGGGTTCTTCTCGCTCATTTTCTGCGCGAACAGATCGGCCTTACCGGAACGCACATCGGCTGTGTCGTCGGCGAGTGCGGTGCCTGCTCCGTGCTGCTCGATGGCAGGGTCGTGAAGTCATGCCTACACTTCGCCGTCCAGGCCAATGGGCGCCAAGTGACCACCATAGAGGGACTCGCCAAGGATGGCGAGCTGAACCCCGTGCAAGAAGCATTCGTCAAGCATTATGCGCTGCAATGCGGCTATTGCACGCCGGGAATGGTGATCACCACCCATGCACTGCTGCAGGCCAATCCGAATCCATCGGAGGACGAAATCCGCAAAGCGCTGGCGGGTAATCTGTGCATGTGCACCGGCTATGTGCAGATTATCGAGGCCGTCAAAGATGCGGCCGAAAAGCTTAAGCAGTAAGCTTCCTTTGAATTCTCAGCGAACAAATTCGAAACTCGAAATCCGAAATTCGAAACAATTTTCAAATGATCAAACATCAGAAAATCGAAAACCAGGCGTTTGGTATTTTTGTGATTGGAACTCTGTTTCGGATTTCGATATTAGAATTTCGGATTTATCGTAGTAAGGTAAGGATTTATGAGTGACAGCAAGTTCGTCGGCAGTCCCGCGCGCAGCAAAGAAGGCCCCAGACACGTCACGGGCAGAGGCTTGTATACGGATGATTTTATGCTCCCCGGCATGCTCCAGGCCATGATCTTACGTAGCCCGCACGCCCATGCCAACATTCGGTCGGTTGATGCTTCAGAGGCGTTAAAGCAGCCAGGCGTCGTGGCGGTGATCACGCCACGGGACGTAAAGGAACTGACGAAACCCTTCAAGCCTGGCAGGTACGCCGCGGGGTTGAAGCGACCGATTGATGAACACGCCGGCGCGATCGAAAAAGTCCGTTACGTTGGTGAACCGCTTGGCGCCGTGGCGGCGCGGGACCGCGGCACGGCCGAGGACGCGCTCGAGCTGATCCAAGTCGATTACGAACCGCTGCGCCCCGTGGTCGATGTGCGCGAGGCGATCAAACCCGCTTCCGCGGTACTCTTTGACGAGTTGGGAACCAATCTCGCCTGGCAAGGCTCGCTGCGATACGGCGATATCGACGCCGCATTCGCGTCTGCCGACCGGGTGGTCAAAGAAAATCTCAAGATACACCGCTATAGCTCAACGCCGCTCGAACCATTCGTCGTCATTGCTTCCCATGATGCTGCGAGCAAACGTTTGACGGTCTGGGTCACCGCGCAGGTCCCGGAAGTTATTTACGACGGCTTGCGCGAGGCGCTCGGGTTGCAGGATGTCCGCGTGATCATTCCCGACGTCGGTGGCGGGTTTGGTCAAAAAATTCATTTGATCCGCAAGTATGTCGTGCTCGTCTCGTTGCTGGCGATCAAGACGGGAAGACCGGTCAAGTGGGTCGAAGACCGTAGCGAACACATGATGGCAGGCGGCCACGCCTGCGCTCAGGAATTCGAGGCCGAAGCCGCAGTCAAAAACGACGGCACCGTGCTTGGGCTCAGATTCAAAGAATACGACGATGTGGGCGGCTCGATCAGCACTCTGACCATTCACTTCACAAACAAACTCAACAATCTTTCCAATACCTATCGGACTCCGGCCATTCACATGGAAGGCTATGCGGTCGTCACAAACAAATGTCCGGTCATTCCCAACCGGGGTATCGGCAAACCGGGTATGTGTTTTGTATGGGAACGCATGATGGACCGGGTCGCGCAAGCGCTCAATCTCAGTCCCATCGAAGTCAGGCGCAAAAACCTTATTCAGCCGAGCGAAATGCCCTACCGTACCATCAGCGGCAATATTTACGATAGCGGCGATTATCCCGGTTTGCTCTCCACTCTTTTGGAAAACATTGAATATGACAAACTGCGCGATGAACAAATCAAAGCCCGCAAGCGAGGCAGGCTCATGGGCATCGGCATTGTCATCGGTGTTGAGCCCGGAGGGAGAAACGCAGCGCGGGACATGGCGATTTTCCCGGAGATGAAAGAGCCGCCTGGCTCAGGCGGCATCAACGGCGCGACGATCAAGCTGGAAAAGAACGGAACCATCAGTTTACACCTGGGATCGCCAAACTGCGGCCAGGCGCACGAAACGACCACCGCCCAAGTGGCCGCGGAGATACTCGGCACCACGCCGGATCAAATCAGCACCAGCATTCCCTTCGATAGCGATCTCTCCCCCTGGGGTGTGGCAGCGGCAAACAGCGGCAACAACTTTCATCTCTACGATATCGGCGCGGTCCATGGCGCGGCGATACGACTTCGGGAGAAAATCCTCAAGCTCGCAGGTCACGTGCTGAACGTCGCTCCGGCGGAATTGAAAATAGAAAACGCCGTTGTGCAACTTCCCGGCGCGCTGGCAAAGCAAGTCACGTTTGCCGAGCTCGGGCGCATCGCTTACAACAATCAGCATCTTATTCCGGACGATATGGAAGCAGGTCTGCAGGCAACCTATTACTATACTTTCCCGCATGCCAGACCCAACATCGTTCCGGGGCCCGATCGCCTTGTCCGCGCGCAGTTTACGTTTTCTGCCGGTGCGCATGGGGCGGTGGTGGAAGTCGACAAGCAAACGGGCAAGGTGGAAGTGCTGCGTTACCTTATCGTGGGTGACAACGGCGCTGTCATCAATCCCGATGTTGTTAACGGCCAGGTCTACGGTTCCGCGGCCCACGGCATTGCCGTGGCTCTGGGTGAAGGATTCATGTACAGCCCAGAGGGACAACCGTTGACGATCACGTATCTCGATTACGGCAAGTGCTCGACTGCCGAAACCCCGCGCGTGGAAGTAATTCACCGGCCGTCGCCTTCCCCGTTTACCGCGCTCGGCCAAAAAGCTGCCGGTGAGGGCGCCGCTATCCCGTCGCCCGCCGCCATTGCCAGCGCCGTGGAGGACGCGCTCAAGCCGCTCGGTGTGAAAGTGTGTGACCTGCCGCTCACGCCCGAAACCGTGTGGCGCCTCGCGAACAACGTCCCGGAGAACGAACGGAGATCGTATTAGCGATGATTCCCGGCAGCTTTGAATACTACGCTCCTCGTTCGCTCGGCGAAGCGGTCAGGTTCCTCGCCGAACACCGTGACGACGTGAAGATCCTCTCCGGCGGACAGAGCTTGCTGCCGTTGATGAAAATGCGGCTCTCCAAGCCGGGCTTTGTGGTGGATATTGGGAGGATTCCAGATCTCGATTCTATTACGGAAGAGGATAATAGTTTGATTCTCGGCTCTCTAGTGACCCACGCGCAAATCGAGTCCTCCGAGCTGCTCAAGGCCAAATGCCCGCTTCTGCCACAGACCGCAGGCACGATTGCCGATGTCCAGGTGCGTAACCGCGGAACCATCGGTGGCAGCATCGCGCATGCCGACCCTGCCGGCGACTGGCCACCAGCGATTCTAGTGCTTGATGCGGAAATAAAGATTTTTGGCCCCAACGGTGAGCGCTGGGTAAAATGCGATGATTTCTTTCTGGGACTTTTGATGAGTGTGCTCGAGCCGGACGAAATCGTCACTGCCGTAAAGGTTCCGGTAACCGGCGCCGACAAGACAGCCTACCTCAAGGCCGCGCCGCGATCGTCCGGCTTTGCCGTGGTCGGAGTCGCCGTATGCATGGGATTGGCCGGCGATAGAACCTGCAATAGGATTGCGGTGGGAATCACGGGTGTGACGGACAAGGCTTATCGTGCCGATGCCGTTGAGCAAATGTTAACGGGAAAGAAGCTCGACAACCAGTTGATTCAACAAGCAGCGTCACAGGCCACCCGCAACGTCGACGTGATCGAAGACATCAACGGCTCCTCAGAATACCGCAAACATCTCACCGAGGTGTACGTGACCCGCGCAATTGAAGCCGCCATGCGCAGCTAGCTGTCCAAGAACGCGAAGAATCATCACACCACGAAATGTCTGTTTCTACTTCGGTTGCGAGACGGCCGGCTAGATTCTTAGGCAGTCGAGAACGTCTCTTCTCTCGCTTTGCGCTCCGTTGGGCTGCTTGCTGGATGCTTAGCACGGGACTGGATTTTCGTTGAATCCTCACAGCACCTTGCGCCGCAGATACGCGCTCAGGTAATCGACGATCGTCACGAGAATGTAGATCGCCAGGATCAGAGTCAAAAGTTGGTTTTCAAAGAAAAGGCTGATTGCAATATGAATTCTTTGCCCTAACCCACCTGCGCCCACCAGTCCCAACACGGCCGCAACACGGATGTTAACCTCCCAACGATACAACGTGTACGAAATGAACTGGGGAAGGACCTGGGGAAGAATGCCATAGAAAAGAATCTGCAGCCGATTCGCACCGGTCGCCTGAAGAGATTCAATGGGTTGGGCATCCACGTCTTCCAACACCTCAGCGAACAATTTCCCCAACACGCCACCGGTGTGAACCCCCAGAGCCAAAACGCCCGGGAAAGGCCCCAGGCCGACCAGGAACACGAATATCAGAGCCCACACCATCTCCGGAACGGTACGGAGTATGTTGAGCAAACTCTTCGCCGTCAGATAAGGCACGATTCTCGCCAGCCGTCTCCAGCCCGCTTTGGGTTCCATTTCATAGAGCAATCCGGAGTAGATGAGATTGCGTGAGGCGAAAAAAACTACGGCGAGCGCGATAACCGCCGCCATTAGCGTTCCCATAAACGAAATTGCGAAAGTTTCGATAGCCCCTTTGAACGCTTCCTGAATCGCGGGCGGGGAAAGGTCGGGCGGGAATAGTTTCTTTAGATATTCGATAATTTGGCCGAGGCCGTCACGGCTGAACAGTTGGGACATCTGGATTTCCGCGCCGCGATAGGTCCAGATCAGAAAGGCCAATACAAATGCCGCGATCAGGAGATTTTTGACGACTTCCTTTAGACTGCTCCGCCGAACTGATCCTGGCAGACTATCGCTCGTATAGAAACTTGACCCTTTGCTCATAACCACCCGCGCACTTTGGCGCTTACATAATCCACGACCGCGACCATTGAAAACAGGATCATGAGTATTGTGAGAACTTCGTTGAAATTGAACATCCTCATGGAAATTTCGATCTGTTGGCCCAGACCGCCTGCGCCCACGAGTCCCAGGATTGCGGAGGCGCGAACCGCGCACTCCCACCGGTAAAGGGTGTATGAGACGAAGTTCGGCAACGCTTGCGGAAACCACCCGTAGAAAAAGATCTGCAGTTTGTTGGCTCCCACCGCCTGCAAGGCTTCCAACGGCCTCTGGTTAACCGCTTCGAATATTTCAGAGTACACCTTGCCCAACATTCCGCCGTAAGCGATGCCTATGGCCAGCACCCCGGGAAAAGGGCCTAGCCCCACAGCCCTGACAAACATAAATGCCCAGACGAATTCGGGAATGGAACGAAACAAGCTCAGGATAGCGCGCGCGAACACGTAAAGGCCGTACCGAAGGCTGCGACGCACCGGCGCGCCCTGCAGCTCGGCATCGTTGAGAATACCTCGGACCACCAGGGTCCGAGTGCCGAGTAATCCGAGCGGAAAACCGATCATTACCGCAATCAGCGTTCCCCACAATGAGATCTGAATGGTCTCGAGGGTGGGGCGGATCATAAGCGACAAAAACTCACCCGAGAGATCGGGCGGAAACATTCCCGTGACAAATTTCCAGAGGTGCTCCCGGCCTTGCCGCTCAAAGAAGACCAGCGGCTCTATTCCTGCCCGTCTCCAACTGTCAAAAAAAGCGGCAAGAAACAGAGCAGTGAAGATATAGGGGAATAGAAAGTTAGGAGAGAGTCGGGTATGCGACTGGCTCGACTCGGTCATTCGCTACCTCGGTTACCGCATGGTCTTTAAATTTGCCGGAGTATAGATCGTCGAGCATGGCCTCGGTGATCTTATCGGGAGAGAGATCAAAGGCAACCGTTCCGCCCTTGATCCCGATGACACGCGGGAAGTAGGCCAAGGCGAGGTCCACAGTGTGAAGGCTAACAATCAGGGTCTTTCGCGTGCTCTGGCTGATATCGATCAGCAACCGTACAATCGTGGAAGCAAGCGTCGGATCTACAGAAGAAACAGGCTCGTCGGCGAGAATCACCTCCGGGTTCTGAACCAGCACCCTCGCTATGGCCACCCGCTGTTGTTGGCCGCCCGAAAGCTCGTCGGTTCTTTCCAAGATCTTATCGGCAATACCGACCTGGCTCAAAGCCCGACGAGCCAATTCCATGTCTGCCGGCCGCAGCAATGAGACCAACGATCGCAGCGTGGACCAGCGGCCCAGCTGTCCTGAAAGAACGTTGTGAACGACTCTCAAGCGCAACACGAGGTTGTGTTGTTGGTAAATGCTCCCGATCAGATGTCGGGCCTGGCGCAACTTTTTTCCATGCAGCGCTTCAATGTCTTCGCCGTTCATCCAGATCTTGCCTGATGTGGGCCTCAACGTGCAATTTAAGAGACGAAAAAGAGTCGTTTTGCCGGCACCGCTGGGCCCGATCAGGGCAACCTTTTCTCCCCTGAGAACGTGTAGATTGATCCCGTTCAGCGCGGCCTGGTTGCGGCCGAAGACCTTCCGCACCTGCTCCAGACGGTAGTGATGTAAGAGGGAGCTCACGTTCTACTTGAGGAGCTTAGCCGCAATCGCTGCTTCTTCTATACTTTTCCAGTCCTCGTCCCTCGCGGGTATGTAACCCTTGGTACGATGTAGATCGAGCAGCTTTCGGTCCACCGGGTTCTCATAGTTGAGCTTCAGAAAGGCCTTGGAAATCCTGTCAACGGTGCCCTTATCCAGTCCGCCTCTGACTGTCCAGACATAATCCACGTATGCCGGAGTGGTCCAGAACACAAAGATCTTGGTCGTGTCGATTTTTTTTGTTTCTACGAGCTTGTCCCACACGAGAAAATTGAGAGCGCCCGCATCCACCCTGCCGGCCTCGACCCATGCCGCCGTCGCGTCATGGGCTCCACTAAAACTGAATTTCGAAAAATCTTTCTCTGGATTGATGCCGTTCTTGAGAAGAAAATAGCGCGGCATGAGATGTCCCGAGGTCGAGCTCACGCTGCCGAAGGAAAACGTTTTGCCCTTCAAATCTTTGAGAGCGTTGATGCCCGTTTGCTTCGTCGTGACGAAGTGGCTCTTAAACTCGGCATCCTCTTTACGCATGATGATTCTGCGTGCGCCTTTGGCCTGCCTGGCTGCTTGAACCGAAGTCAATCCACCGTACCAAACCATATCCAGGCGATTGGCCGCCAAGCCCTCGACGGTTGCCGCATAATCGACAACCGGTGTAAACCTCACCGGAACCCCGACCTGTTTCGCAAGATAATCGGCAAACGGAGCGTAAATACGCAGCATCTCCTGAGGATTCTCGTCCGGTATCGCGGAAATTCTCAACTCCTTTACTTTTTGCGCGGAAACCTCTCCGCTCACACTGATAACGAACAAAGCCAACGCCGCTAGTATGAGTTTTTTCATTGGACCCTCCGTCGTTTACCGGTTTAATAACAAATCTCCCTATAAGTCAAATCGTTTTTATCTATAGGTAACCCTCTATCTTTTCCTCTCATCGAGTGAGTGCGTCACATGCCAGGGGGCCGCGCTGTCATTCGAGACGAAGTGAAAAATCTGGTTTTCTTCCTGTTTTCGGACCAGGACGCCCCCCGGAGCATTGGCGGCGGTGGAGCAATGGAACGAGAGGCTTGGAGACCAACACCCTCTAGCAGATTGCTGAAAAACCCTCCGTTCACCCTTCGAGAACCTCAGGGCGAACGGAGAGGAACTTGAAATGAGTAGGGATTTTCCGTTCATGCTGAGCCTGTCGAAGCATTCCGAATCTTCAGCAACCTGCTAGTGCTCCAGCACTCGATTTTTTTCCTCGTGTACGTTTTATCGTTCAGCTCTGTTGTCTGAGATAC
>CAYPHJ010000065.1:0-25470 GCA_964410485.1 uncultured Syntrophobacteraceae bacterium | reverse complement strand
AAAGATGGAGCGGGTGAGGAGGGTCGAACTCCCGACCTTATGCTTGGCAAGCATACGCTCTAGCCAACTGAGCTACACCCGCGTAAAACCTTTTCTATCGAAACGAGGGTCCTTTGTCAATGAAACCAACGACCGGAGTACTGGAGTGGAGCGATGGCGTGTTGGCGTGACGAACATTCGAAAACCCATTACTTCAATACTCCATTACTCCAACATCCCTTTCCTCCTACGCATTACTCAGCCGCGCCTGCCGCAGTCGAAAAAACTGTAAGTGGTAGTTGACGCCGGACCAGACGGCGATCACAGCTGCGAGCGTAAGAAAGTAAATTCCAGCTGCGAAGAAGTCTATGCCCCAATACGTGTAGTGGACAATCAGTCCCGTAACTGCATAGGCTTCGAGGATAAACTTGTATTTGCCGAGTCTTTCCGCCTGCATCACAATGCCTTCGGATAGCGCGATACCCCGCAGTACAGTCACGGCAGTTTCCCGAGCAATGATCACGACCACCAACCAAGCAGGGACACTAGGCTCGGCGCCCCGATCAAGCGCTGTCAACATGATGAGCGCCGAGGCCACCAGGAGTTTGTCCGCGAGCGGGTCAAGAATTTTGCCGAGATCGGTTACGCTGCGGTGCCGGCGGGCAAAATAGCCGTCGAAATAATCGGTTAGAGAACCGATCAGGAATAAAGACGCCGCCAGCAACGCTGAAACCGGATCTGTGTAGGTAAGCAGATACACCAGTACCGGAATAATGAGGATACGGAATAAACTTAAAAGATTTGGCAGCGTCCAAACCATAGCGAGAACGTTACCTGAGAGCCTCTAACACGGGCTGTCTAACGTGGCAGAGCCGCAACCAAAATTGGGATTATCTCCCGCAAAGGCGCCAAGAAAACATTGGATTTAGGAGCCCCGACGGAGTCTATCCTGAGGTCTTTGCCAAAGGGTTCGGTATGACCTTGTTTCGCAGGGAAAATCTTCTTTCGCCTTCTTTGCGTCTTGGCGAGCGTAAGTCCGCATGTCTATGGCTCGTCAAACATTGAGAGAATCTGCACAGCCGCGAAAAAACGAAAATTCTGAAGCCTGAATAATTGACTTAGAATCCGCTGCGGCGGTAGGCGTCGTAGTGTCGTAAAACTCGCCGCACATAATCTCTGGTTTCGGCAAACGGCGGTATTCCCCCGTACCTTTCGACCGCTCCCGTCCCGGCATTATAGGCAGCCAAAGTCAACTTGAGGTCGCCCTGAAATCGCTCCAGCAGCAACTTGAGATGTTTAATCCCGCCTTCTATGTTCTCTCGCGGGTCCAGGATGTCAACAACGTTGTGCAGGTTGGCCGTATCGGGCATGAGCTGCATTAAGCCCATGGCGCCCTTGTGGGAGCGAGCTTTGGAATCGAAGTCAGATTCCACCCTGATGACGGCTCGGATCAGATCCGCATCAATACTGTGGCGCGCCGCGGCCTCACGAATAAGGGGCTCGTAGGAATTGTGCGACCGAGCCCGACGTGGAACTTGTACTTCATTGGTTTGGAGAGGTCGGAAACCATTATGGTTTGGGACATTTGTGAAGTGCCGCACACCCTGTTTGTCTTCGTATACGTACATACGGGCACTGACCATTGCCCCAGGGCCAAATGGAATCCCCGAGATAACTCCCAGCACAAGGACAACCGACCATCCAAAGCGCGATATCATCGAAATCACTCGCAAAAACGGCGCTAGGATAGCTTTACGGCTAATCCGTGTCAAACCGCTTTAGCTTACCCGGGCCATTTCACGTATTTTCCCGGATCCTTCCTCGCCGGTACGTCGAGAGCCTCGATCTACGCTAGCTGTAGTGACCGGTTAATTTCTCAATGAGCGGCAAATCGGCCTCCAAGAAATCAAGCCGCTTGAGGTCGTCGACGCCAACCCAGTCGATGGCCCGAAAGACTCGATTTTGCAGAACTCCGTGGAAGCGCCGAATCTCAAAGAACTTGAGTTTAACTTTATAAATACCTGGATAAGTATGTGTAGTAGCGAATAGCTCATGCGTCCCTTCAACTTCTATGGCAAGCTCCTCTTTGAGCTCGCGGCGAAGAGCTCCTTCCCAACTCTCCCCTTTTTCAAGCTTGCCGCCCGGGAATTCCCACTTGAGGGGGAATGCCCCGTTTGGGCCTCTCTGGCAGACCAGGAGCTTGTTCTCCATGAACAAAAGCCCGGCAACCACTTTGATCTCTGGTAAATTGCTATGGGTCACTGCGTTTAACCTCTATACGGGAACTCGTCTTTTAACAGCTCGCGCTTTATAGCGCGTCACGCAAAGCAAAACCACTGGCCTGAGGCGGAGAGGGCCCTTCAGAGCTTTTCCCACTATGAACCCTGTGCTAAAGAAGAGGAATGTCCTTTCTGAAGGTGGCGCGACTCGGTCATCCGGTCCTCCGAAAAGCCACCACTCCCGTTTCGCAGCCTGACCTCCATGAACATCTACTCCAGAAGCTTATTGATGACATGATCCAAACCATGCGGGAGTACGATGGGGTGGGGCTCGCTGCAAATCAAGTGCATGAATCAAAGCAAATTGCCGTGCTTGAAGTTGCGGATAACCCCCGTTATCCGCGTAAACCCAACGTTCCGCTGGCGGTCCTGGTTAATCCGAAGGTCACGCCTATTACGGAGGAACTGGAGGAGGATTGGGAGGGCTGCTTGAGCATCCCGGATCTTCGGGGAAAGGTCCCGCGCTACAAAGCAATCCAGGTCGAAGCCCGCGGCCGGGACGGCAAAGCTCTGCGGTTTGTTGCATCCGATTTTCACGCTCGTGTCATCCAGCATGAATGGGACCATCTAAATGGAAAGGTTTATCTCGACCGCATGCACGACTTCACAACCCTCACGTTTCTGAGTGAATATTCGCGATACTGGATCCAGCAATAGGCCGGAGCTTCCCTATCGTTGTGTTTAGTCAGCCGACCAGCTAGATTCCCAGCATGAATTTTCCTCATCTCCAAAACTCAGTCGATCGGCTCTTTTCCGCGACAAAGCCCGAGACGGCACGCGTGCTCGAAAGCGCATTGAGTGGCGCCGAAATAACCCTCGAGGAAGCGGTCAAGCTATTCGATACGGAGGGGTCGGATTTATTCGTTCTCATGGCCGCAGCCGATTATCTTCGGTCTCGGACCGTGGGCGACGTTGTGACCTACGTTATTAATCGCAACATCAACTTTACTAACGTCTGCGTCAAGGCATGTGGCTTCTGCGCTTTCAGCCGTGGTCATCTCGCGGAACAGGGATATTTTCTTCCGCTTGAAGAAATCATTCGGCGGGCGCATGAGGCGCGCGAATTGGGCGCCACCGAAGTGTGCGTGCAGGCCGGCCTGGCGCCGGCCATGGATGGATGGCACTATGTGAAGCTTTGCCGCGCCCTCAAAGAGGCGCTACCGGATCTTCACATCCACGGTTTTTCACCTGAAGAAGTGCTCTATGGTGCAACGCTCAGCGGCGTATCCGTTCGCGATTACCTGATGGCGCTTAAGGAAGCCGGCGTCGGTAGTCTGCCCGGGACCTCCGCCGAGATTCTCGTGGATGAAGTGCGTCAGCAAATTTCGCCCGGGCGCATCAGCACAGCGCAATGGACCGATTTGATCCAAACTGCGCACGAGGTGGGTATCCCCACCACCTCCACCATCATGTACGGCCATGTCGAAACCTCATGGCAAAAGGCCGCTCATCTGGCCATTCTGCGGGACATCCAAAAACGCACAGGAGGCATCACCGAATTTGTGCCGCTCAGTTTTGTTTACGAAGAAGCGCCGATGTTTCATCGGAGAAAGCTTGCGGGTCTGCGCCAAGGGGCGAGCGGATTGGAAGTCATGAAGATGTACGCAATCTCGCGACTGATGCTGAACGCATGGATTCCCAATTTGCAGGTGTCTTGGGTCAAGGAGGGGCCCAAGCTATCACAGGTGGCGTTAATGGCCGGCGCGAATGACTTTGGCGGCACTCTAATCAACGAAAGCATCTCCACGGCGGCCGGGGCGGGTTTTGGCCAGTTGATGAAGCCAGCTCAATTCCGTAACCTGATACGTGATATGGCACGAATCCCCGCGGAACGGTCCACAACGTATGACAGAATTCGCGTCTTCAGCAGTGAAGATCATCCCCCCGATGTACTCGATGAGGTGGACAATCCCGAGGAACGCTTCGGCTCCTACCAGAGACTTATCAGCCGAAAAGACTACCGCTTTAGGGAGTTCTACCAAAGCCGAAAAGATCACAAATAGCCATACAAGAGCTTATGGCATATAGCTCGCTTCGCTTTGTGACCATACGCGATACGCCATAAGCCATATGCCAGAAGCCATTTTCTGTTATGCAGGGCAGCGCGGCTGATTTTGAAGCCATAGGAAACCGGCTTGGTTTTCGAATTACAAACGATACACCTCAGTCCTTGAGTCTGGCGTGGCATGGGCCGCGCTTTCCGGCCTTTCTGTGCCTCGGTATAGCGCTGGTGCTACTTTTTATTTCCGTTCCCATAGTCGAGGCTTTGAGGTTGCGCGGGTTCACAGGCGCCGCCGGATCGCTCTGGTATTTCCCGGTAATGAACTTTATTTTGTTTGGTGTGGCTGCATTCTTACTGACCCAGAAACGCACAATCTTTTTCGATCACACCTCGGCGAAAGCACTCTTTCGCAGGCGCAGTTTACACCGAACCTTTGACCTGCAGCTTCCGTACACAGACATCGAAAAACTCAGACTGGGGCTTGATGCGGTCTACAGTGGCTTTGCCGTCGCCGGATCGTCTGCAGCGGAGACATTCCCAGTGCCGTCCTTACGAGTCATCTTGGATGATGGAAGCACCGTGCTGGTGGATCGGGGCAGCACCCGGCGCGTCAAAGCACTAGCCGAACGAATCGGGCCGGCCATTGGGAAACCCATCGAGATGGACCCTGAGTTGCCTGCTTTGGTGAAGCCTGCGCGGACGGGAGAAAAGACGGGTGCGGCTCGATGAACGAGCCCACCGCCGTGTCGTCATTCCCGTATGATTTTCGCGGGAATCCTGGGGAGAGCAAAGGGCTGGATGCCCGCTTCGCGGGCATGACATAGAAGATTATTTTTTCAAGACCGTCTCGGTGCCCGCGGGAGGAGGATTAAAGAAGGTACCGCTTGAACGTCTTTAAACGTCGCGCGGTTCAGGTATGTAACATCGCAGCGAACGCGACCGTGTTACGAACGTGAATACAATGCCTGGTGCAGTTGAGCAACGACTTTCCGTGCGCCATCGGCGGCAAGCTCGCCGGCTGACAACCACTTCAAACCCCGGTGACCCAAATCGCCGATTCCTAGAATGTTTTCGGTCAGCGACCTTTGTGTCTCATCGAAGCGAGCCGACCAGATCACGTCACCCCGTTTGACATCCACGAGATCTACAACGAACGCCACAGAAGCCGGGCTCTGTGCGCCCCATTCATCGCCCACGCGCTCCCTAAACCGGATCACGCGGCTGGTCAAAACGGCATCCGCGTAGACCAGCTCGCCAATTTTCAAGATACGCGCCGTCTCGGTACCGCTCGTTACGGTCTGTCCGACCTCACGTACCTCGCTTTCCGACACGATTTGCCACGGCGCCATGACAGCCATATTCGAGTGAAGAAACCGCGCCACCGTGAGCGGCGCCTCACGCTCAGACGCCGTGCGTCCGTTAGGGGGAACCGCCGTGTACGGAACAGTAGATCTCGCCTCCGCCAACAAAGCAACAGGAGGCAAGACGGCGATCCGTTTGATACCACGCTGGTTAAGATCCGTCGATTGCCGGCTTTGGATAGTAGCCGGGGCAAAGGTACAGGCTGCCAACAAAAACCCTGGCAAAACAACTGAAAGCAATTTTCGCATAGCCAGGCGAATTTATCAGAGCTGGCGCGTTCTCTCAATAAAAAAATGGCAGTCCGATCAGTCGGCAAGAACGGGCTTGATGCCGAGTTCCCGCAACTGTCTTGCCTCAACCGTAGAGGGAGCGTCGGTCAGCATACAGACGGCGCGCTGGCTTTTGGGAAAGGCAATCACGTCGCGGAGCGATTTCGCGCCGCTAAGGAGCATCGCAAGCCGGTCAATGCCAAAGGCGATGCCGCCGTGCGGAGGGGCGCCAAAGCTCAGGGCTTCAAGAAAAAACCCAAACTTCGCTTGTGCCTCCTCGTTGCCAATCCCCATCAAACTGAGGATTTTTCTCTGCAATTCAACCTGATGAATACGGATACTTCCGCCACCAACCTCGATACCGTTCAGTGCCAAATCGTAGGCTTTGGAGCGCGCCGCATCGGGCGCGGAGTCGAGCAGCGGCAGGTCTTCATCAAACGGCGCGGTAAAGGGATGGTGGAGGGCAACGTAGCGCTTTTCTTCCGCATCGAATTCCATTAATGGAAACTCGACGACCCATACGAACGCGTTCGCTTGCGCGGAAATTAAATTCATCTTCTCGCCCAGGTGCAGGCGCAGGTTTCCCAGAGCATCATAGACGACTTTAGCCGTGTCCGCGGAAAATACAATGACATCGCCGATTTCCGCCCCGACGATGCGTTCAATTTCTTTTTGTTCCGCATCGGAAAGAAATTTGGCAATGGGCGATTGCCAGCCTTCGGCCGTCAATCGCGTCCAGGCGACTCCTTTGGCGCCGAATGTTGCCACAAAAGGCGTCAGGTCATCCAAATCCTTGCGCGAAAGCGTCGCCGCGCCTTTGGGTATGCGGATGCCTTTGACCACTCCGCCCTTTTCGATGGCCGACGAAAACACCTTGGCTCGCGACGATCGCAGCGCCGCGGAGAAATCATGCAGCTCGAGTCCGAACCGAATGTCCGGCTTATCCGATCCGTACCGTTCCATCGCCTCTTTCCAAGTGAGCCGGGAAAACGGGCGTTTTAGTTCCCCGCCGTTCAGTTCCTTGAACAAAAGCACCATCATCCCTTCCACCACATCGAGGATGTCGGCAGCCTGGACAAAGGATAGCTCCATATCGAGCTGCGTGAACTCCGGCTGGCGATCCGCGCGCAGGTCTTCGTCCCGAAAGCACTTCACGATCTGATAGTAGCGGTCCACCCCCGCCACCATGAGAATCTGCTTGAAAAGCTGCGGTGACTGCGGCAACGCGTAGAACTTGCCGTGGTACATCCGGCTGGGCACGAGATAGTCGCGAGCGCCCTCCGGAGTGCTCTTGGTCAACACCGGGGTCTCCACATCGATAAACCCCAGATCATCCAGATAATCCCGAATCAGCTTGGTCATCCGGTAGCGCAGCAACAGATGCGTCATACTCTGGGGCCGGCGGAGATCGAGGTAGCGATATTTCAATCGCGTGTTTTCGTTCGCTTCGGTCTCGTCGTCCACTGTGAATGGCGGCACCTGAGAAGCGCTCAGCAGCCGTAGCTCCACCCCGCGCAGCTCGACCTCACCCGTTGCGAGATCCAAATTCAAAGTTTCCGGAGGCCGCTTCGCCAACACCCCGCGAACGGCAATAACGTCTTCGGACCGTAGTTGCTTTGCCTTTTCATGGGCCGCGGCATCAAGCTCGGGATTGAATACAACCTGTGTAACGCCGGTTCGGTCACGTAAGTCGACAAAAATAAGACCACCGTGATCTCTGCGGGTCTTTACCCAACCTGCCAGAATCAGCTCGCGACCAACCTCCTCGACGCGCGGCTCCCCACAATAGCAGCTCCGCCGCCACTCCCCCAGTGGATCACTGAAAAGTCGCTCGTTCGCCATCAGCTGCCTTTCCGCTCCAGCAAAATCGACTCGATGCTTTCCAACCCTATGTCCTCCTGTTGTTTCTCGCGCATGTTGCGCAGCACGACCCTGCCTTTGGCAAATTCATCGTCTCCCGCGATCAAAACATTGCGCGAATTCAACTTGTCTGCTCGCCTCATTTGGCTCTTCAAGCTTCTCGCATCCGCTTCCATCTCCGCTGCCACACCCTGTCGGCGCAAAGCCTGAACAAGACCAAAACTCCACCGCCGGGCCGGGTCTCCAACCCACGCGATGTACACAAAGGGGCCCTTGTCGGACTCCGAAAGATGCGCGCGCAGCAAAAGAATTAACCGCTCCACGCCCAGAGCAAAGCCGACACCGGGTATGGAAGGCCCCCCCAGTTCTTCGACCAACCCATCATAACGTCCGCCCGCTGCGACAGCATTCTGGGCACCGAGCCGGTTACTGGTCCATTCGAACGTGGTTCGATAATAATAATCGAGACCACGAACCATTCTGGAATTAAGCGCATAGCTGAGTTGACTCTGGGTCAACAGATTCTGCACGATGGAAAAATGCTCGCTGCAGGCGGCGCATAAAGACTCCAGGATGGAGGGGGCCCCTCTCGTCTGTTCAATGCACCCTGGCTCTTTACAATCCAACACGCGAAGCGGATTTCGTTCCATCCGTCTTCGGCAATTGGCGCACAGAGACTCCCGGCGTTGGTTTAAAAAATTCAACAAGCGTTTGCGATAGACAGGCCGGCATTCCTTACAGCCTAACGAATTGAGCTGGAGCTCTGCGCCCTCGAGTCCCACGCCCGCAAAAAAATCACGCAGAAGAAGCAACATCTCTGCATCAACGAATGCATCGCCTCGTCCCAAGGCCTCGGCGCCAATCTGATGGAACTGCCGCATGCGTCCTTTTTGCGGCCGCTCGCGACGGAACATCGGGCCGAGGTAGTACAACTTTCGCACTGGCTCGACCTTGTACATCTCGCTTTCAACATAGGCGCGCACGACTCCAGCCGTGCCTTCCGGCCGCAATGTCAAAAGGGAGCCTTTGGCGTCCTGATCGGCAAAGGTGTACATCTCCTTTTCCACAATGTCGGTTGTCTCACCGAGCGAACGGCTAAAAAGCTCCGTCTTTTCGACGATGGGAATGCGAATTTCAAAAAAGTTATAGGTCGCAAATACCTCCCTGGCTTTTTGCTCGACGAACTGCCAAAGCTCCACCTCGGACGGCAGAATATCTGCAAACCCTTTGACGGCAGTCACTCTCATGAAATTAACGGCCTCACTTGAAAGTTCAACCAAAGGTTCAAGGTTCGAAATAGGTCAACAGGAAACCCGAAAGCAGCGAAGTTCCTTTCCGCTCGCTGCATGAGGGTGACAATCATGTTAGCGGGCATCGTAACGGTAAACGCGACTCCTGCGATTAGTACCGTTCAGCTCCGCAAAAAGAAACCCGCGAAAGACCATGATGTAGGTCAGGCAAAGCCCGAATACGAAAGCAATCAGAAAGAACTGGAAAAAGCCAGGGAGTCCGGCCGCCAGTGCTCCGAGCAGCTGTAACAGCCCATAGGCTACAATCGTCAATACTACGTTGGGCACAAACCACTCAATCCAGTTCTCGACAATAAAATTATAGCTGGCGCTCAGAAGCTCTAGTCCCGACGTTCTTGTCTGATAAATGAACTCGGGAACGGGGTTCAAGAATATGTAGAGCGCGATCCTGATCAAGTCGTAAATCAGCGCCCCGTTTGGGACCTCAGAGAGCGCCAACCACACCACCCTGAGGGGAATCCACAAGATAAAAGCAATGCGGACCAGCTCCCAAAAATAAACCGAGAAACCCCTGCGAAAATCGTCGACGTTCGTGCGGCCCATTTGGACGATGTTCTGGATGAGATAGAGACCCGAACTGAAACAAGCCTGCAGGGACAACGCTAGCACAAGCCCGCCGACAAGACTGCCGAGGGGTGTCACGGCAAGGGCCACCAGCGACAACCCGGCGCCATAGGCCAGTGGGGCAAAGCTCACGATCCAGTTCTTTCGGACAGCTTCCAGGGCGCGATGAATCGCTGTTTGGTAGACCCACAGGGTGGCCTGCACGATTTTCATCCGTGCATTTATAGCAGAATTATTTGCAGCTTTCAGCTGAAGAACATACGCCGGGAGCCCGTTGTGGGGCCCTAACGAACCCGGTTCCTTCGATACGGCCTTGCGGCCTACTCGGGAATCGCGGTTTCCCGAGTAGCGAGGGACTTCAGCACGGATCAGTCGGCATCTACTTCCACCAATCCTTGCACCACGCCGGCCTCGCGTAGTGCCCGGCGGCAAAAATCTGCCTGAAAAGAGAGCACGTAAAAGCCTATACCCTCATACTCCACAGGAAAAATACCGAGCAGATGGTGCCCAAACGGCTCCGTATCGACAGCGTAGTCGATGCCATGGTTGGACAAGACTTCTTCGACCCGCTTGCCCTCGCTAAGGCGAGCGGCAATATAGACGACCGCCACTTCTTTGCCGTCGAAGGTTTCTGGTTTTACCAAGCCCATCCGAAAAATATCTTGGTCTCAGGTCTAAGGTCTTGCGTTGGCATCGGTCCTCAAAAGTTACAATTAGACACTGCGAAAGCTAAACTGATCCATCCGAAAACGCGAGACTTGAGACTCCTAGAATCGCAACTGATTCCTATCTACCTTTCCATACCGGCGGACGCTTCTCAGTGAAAGCCCGCGGGCCTTCTTTGCTATCTTCCGTGGTCGATACGAGGGCTGACAAATCGGCTTCAAGGCGAAGCCCCTCATCCAGCGGCAGCTCGACTCCTTTATTGATCGCTTCTTTGATGAAGGACACCGACAGCGGAGCGCCTTTGAGAATTCGAACAGCGAGATCCTCGGCAGCCGTGAGAACGTCGGTTGCGGGCAGCACCGCATTGACTAGTCCCAGCCGGTAAGCTTCCGCTCCACTTATCGGATCGCCCGTTAAACACATTTCCATCGCTTTCGTGGTGCCGATCAGCCGAGCAAGTCTTTGTGTACCCCCCGCCCCGGGAATGAGACCGCGGCGCACCTCTGTCAGTCCGAGTTTCGCGTCCTCGGCCGAAATACGCAGATCGCAGGCGAGAGCAAACTCGAGGCCGCCGCCCAGACAGTAGCCTCGAATGGCTGCTATCGTCGGCTTCGTCACGGCTGCGACGGCACGCGCTTGGGTGTAAATGGTCGCCGCGAGCTTCTGCTGCCGCCGCTCGATAAAGGAGAGTGAGCTCTCGGCACGCTCTTTCAGATCCATTCCCGCGGAGAACGCCTTCTCGCCTGCTCCGGTAAAGATCGCCACGCGGATACCGCTATCATCCTCACAATTCTTGCACACCTCGATCAGCTCCCGCGTCATCTGCCTGTTGATAGCGTTCATCGATTCGGGCCGGTTGAAGGTAATCCATGCGACCTGATTCCGAACTTCAAATAGGATGGTCTGAAAGTCCATTTTCTTGCCTTTCTTTGTCTTTTTCTCGCGTCAAGACGCCAAGAACGCAAAGTTCGGATTCGTCTTTTTTCTTATCGCGCTTTGCGCTTAGCGCGTGACTGCCCCTCGCCCGTTTTCGGGGAGAGAAGGGTGAGGGGCTTCATTGTCCCTCCAGTTCGAAGACGGGCAAGTTGATCTCCGGACTGGCGGTCGCTTGAAACGCCACTTTCACTCGATCGCCAATCTTAACCTTGTCTATGTCCTTTCCCACCAGACGACTTTCCATGATCACGCCCTCATCGAGGATTACATTGATGTAGCAAATTGGCACCTCTTCTCTAAACGCCGGATTACGCGGAACGCGCACCCAACTAAAACTATGAATCTCGCCCTTCCCGGAAGCTTCAATCCACTCCAGATTTCCGCTAAAACAGTCGACACACACCGGGCGAGGGTAAAACTGAAGCTTTCCACAATCTTTGCATTTCTGAATCAGGAGCCTCCCGGCGACAGCACCCTGCCAGTAAGGCTGATCGATAGGGTTGGCCCGCGGGAGGCTTTTCTTCGGTAGAGCCGCTTCTGCCATCACTTTCTCCTTTCCATGACCAACGCAGCGGTCGTGCCGAGATTGCGCCCGTAATTTAACCAGCCGATGCCGGTGACCAAAGCACGCTCGGCTTTTTCAACCTGGTGCCCTTCCGCCTCTCCTCTCAGTTGCCGCAGAGCTTCGACCAGGTGAAGGAAACCACCGGCGAGCCCGGCTTGCCCAACCGAAAGCTCGCCACCCCCGGTATTGACAGGGAAATCACCTCGGTAAGTAAGATCGTGCGCATCGACAAACTTGCCTCCCTCTCCTTTATTGCAGTAGCCAAGATCTTCGATCTGAATCATCACCGCTATAGGATAATCATCGTAAATCTCGAACAAGTCGATCTCTTCTCTTTTTAGTTCCTTGAAAAGTCGCTCGCCAACCACTTTCATCCCAAATGTGGTCTTGTCCGGCAGCATATTGCCGACCTGGTAATGAATCCTCTCCGCATCAGCCACCAGGTAGACTAACTTATCGCTGATCGCTTTAGCCCTTTCTTCCGAGGCCAAAATGACGCACTCCGCCCCGGAACAGGGCATCACACAATCGAACAACCGAATCGGATCGGAGATCATCCGCGAATCGAGATAGTCCGACATTGTCATGGGATCGCGAAACAGGGCTTGGGCGTTACTAATGGCATTGTACCGCTGCGAGACCGCGATTTTGCCGATCTGCTCCAGAGTGGTCCCGAAATTCTCCATGTGGAGCCTTTGAACCAAAGCCATGAGAGTATTGGGACCACCGTAGCCGTAAACATCGACATAGTTGGCACGCTGATATTCAAGCGGCCGCTGCTGTGGAACGCTTTTATCAAAGGCGTTTCCGCCAACGAGAACGATGAGATCCACATGCCCCGCTTCGATAGCATCGGCCGCCCGCCGCACGCTCATCACACCTCCGGCGCCGCCGTAATCACCGTTCAATACCCAATCCAATTCCAACCCCAGCTGCTCCGCGACATGGGGCGAGTAATCCGGACTCGATTGTGTTGTAATCGAGAGGCCCTGGATGTCTCGTTTATGCAAGCCCACCCGTTCCAGCGCTTGTCGAATAGCATTGGCATAATGGGTCAATACCGAAGCTTCCGATTTCCTCGAATACTCCGTGGATCCGTAACTCACGAAGCAGACTTTCCTGCGTCGCATGCATTCTCCTTGCTGCGGTTTCGAGTCTCAAGTCTAAAGTATCGAGTTTCCCCTCCCCAACACGAGACGCGGGACCTGAGACACGGGACATGAGGCTATAAGATTACTCACTCCGTAGGAACTTTTCCCCTATGGTCCGATTGATTTCCTTCTCCCGCCCGTAGAGCAAGCGCAGAAGGCGCGCCTGGCGATAGAATCCTTCGAAAGGAAATTCCTTACAAACACCGTACCCGCCATGAATTTGGATAGCCATATCCGCGGCTTCAAACGCCATTTTTGCCGCTCTCTTTTTTACCAGAGCAGCGCCGTCGAAATACGGCAAACCGTGATCGGCCCTCCAGGCAGCCTCGAACACCTGCCAGGTACAAGTACGCAGGTTCAGGACAAGATCCGCTAGCATGAATTGGATGCCCTGTCTTTGCGCCAGCGGTCTGCCAAAGGTCACACGGTTTCGTGCGTGCTCAACAGACTGCGCAACACACCGTTCTGCTATCCCCAAGCAGCGCGCGGCAATGCGTAACTGCTCGGCCGCGACGATTTCCCCGATTTCGTATTCGTACCCCAATAACTGGTCGTTCTGGACTTTGCACTCGCGCAGGGTCATCCGGCCGATTGCGGCGTCATTGTTCAGATCAACTTCCTCGTCGACCGCGAAGCCGGCAGTCTGACGATCCAGCAAAAAAAGCGCCGCCCGCTTCGTTCCCTCTTCGTGGGCAGGAAAAAGAAAACAATCTGCTCCGGGATTCAAGACGTCGATTGAAGTGGCGCTGAGCAAATAACCGTCAGCCACGGGACGAAACCGGCTGCGGATGCTGCCGAGGCTTCCGTCCTTGTGAATCTCGTCAAAGGCGAGAGACAGAGTTAGCGTGCCCTCCGTCAACGCCTTCACGTGCGTGCTCATTCTCAATAGGGCCGGAATACAGGCGGGCTCAAAAGGCAAGACCGTGCGGCCAAACTCGCGATAGATTAGAGCCCGCCCGAGCATGCTCACGGTCGACTCGTCGTCCGAACTGGGGATTTCCAAGTTCCACAGGCCGGCAGCCTTGGCGCGTTCGGTAAGTGTGTTCTTCGTCTCCCGATCGAGAACGCGCCTGGGCGGATCACCAGGCGGCAAGAAAGGGGCCGCCTGCTTGAGATAGTTTCCCTCGCGCGTCAGCAATTCCTTTTTCACGAACTGCGCTGCCGCATGGCGGATCAGTTCTTCTTCCGCGCTTAATCTAAAGTCCATAGCTCATCCGTTCAGCCAGAGATAAAGACCAGAGAGAAATGCCAATTCGTTATCCCCCGCGAAGGCGCAAAGACGCCAAGACCGCCAAGAATAACGCCGTATTCGTTTTTCGTGCTCGTGAGCGTATGGGAACGACGAACACGAATCACCAGCACGATGATCGACTCTGCGCCCTCAGCGCCTCTGTGGTGAAATATTCCAACCGATGACTCTCTCACCCGACATCAATTCCAAAAACGTTGCTCCCTTCGCGAAACAATTCACGTTGGACAATATGGCGTTGGACCTCCGACGGCCCTTCCACGATGCGGCGGGATCGCGCGTGGCGCAAAGCTCGCGCGATCATATGTTGATTGCGCAACGCCGACGGGCCGATGACCTCGAGTGCAAAATCGATGACCTTGTGGAGTAACTCCGTTCCAAACAGCTTGACGGCCGCTGCCTCGAAGCGCACGTCCATCTTTTGGTCGGCCTTCCATGCGCCCTGATACGTTAACGTTCTGAGCGCCGCGAGTTCTCCTAGATAATACCCCATGCCCGCACTGGCGTTCTCCAATCCGCTGCGATCCGTATGCAGCCAATCCGCGACGTATCGTAGAACCCGCAGGCTCATGCCGTGAGAACGAATGCCGACCTGAAAGCGCCGTGCGCCGAGCCAAGATTGATTCAGCTCCCATCCACCGCCGATTTCACCGAGCACCTGCGACTTTGGCACGCGGCAATTCTCGAACACGAGCTCGCAAGGTTCCGTTCCCGCAATGGTCGCGATACTACGCACAACGCGGTAACCGGGCGTCCCGTTATCAATCAAAAAACAGGTCACGCCCTCGCGGCCTTTGGTTCCCGGCAAGCGCGCAAACAGCTGCACAAAATCCGCGACATCGGCGAAGGTCGGAAACATCTTGGTGCCGTTAATAATAAAGTCCTCGCCGGCGGGAGTTGCCGTGGTTTGCAGCATCGAAGGATCCGATCCCGAAGCGGGCTCGGTCAAGCCGAAGGCGGACGTTTTTTCGCCACGAATACAAGGCAAGAGAAATTTGTCTATTTGTTCGCCTTTGCATGCATAAAGAATATTCGAGACGTGGTTTCCCAACTCAAAGGGAATCGCTGTTTTTTCGAGCTCCTCGGTAATCGCAATCATGGCCATATTGCTGATTCCCAGCCCGCCGTATTCTTTGGGCACGTCGAGCTGCCACAACCCCCTGGCCTCCGCCTTCTTTTCAAGGCTTTCCATAAGATCGATATAACGGTGCACCTCGGGGTCGGGGCTCAACTTCGCGCGGCTCTTCCAGCGGCTTCCTTCAAAAATGTCCGGCGCCTTCTCGAATTGTGGCTCCAGAGGAATCAGCTCATCGCGCACAAACTGTTCGACGGTGCATCGCAACTGCTCTTCTTCCTCTATCAGGCGAAAGTCCATCAGTATCGTCTCCGGAATCCTGTCCAGCCGCAAATTCGCGCCCACAGTCGGGCGGACCTTTGTCAACACCTATAAGGTTGGCACCATATAAGCGGAAGCGACATAACTCAGGCCCGACAATGCGTGCGCTCGACCTGTTTTTGCCTTATAACACCTTCGGCCGACAATAAAAGAATAAAATGGCCAAACCGACCGTTGCCTAGGTTTTGAGCCTGTGGTAATGACGCAAAGGACGGAGCCATCATGAAATCAACAAAAGGATGGGTAACCTATGGTTTTAATGACATGCGGCTTGAAGAAGTGCCATATCCTCGGCTGCAACCAGGCTGGGCGGTCGTCAGGACCAAAGTTGTTCAACCATCGGTAACCGAAGTTCAGCTGTTCTACGGTGAACGGTCCAACAGCTACGACAAAGTGAAGAAAAAACTGGCCCAGGGCCCGCAGCAGCTGTTTGGTCACGAGTTCTGCGGTGAAATTGTCGAGGTCAATGACGACAATGAATTTGGTTTGCGTGTGGGAGACCGCGTTGGCGCTACTCATACCCACAGTGGAACCATCGGCCGCGATTTTCCCGGCTGTTTTTCCGAATACGCCGCTATACCTCTGGATGCGCTGGCAAAAATGCCGACCGGCGTCACCGACTGGGAAATTGCCGCCATCCAGCCGCTTACAAGTTGTATCTTTGATGTGCGATCGATGGACATCAGCTTGGGAGATACAGTGCTCGTTTTGGGCCAGGGCGTCATGGGACTTAACTGCACTCAGGTGTCCAAAGTCGCCGGTGCCGATATGGTCATAGGGGTTGATCGACGGGACGATATTCTCGCTCTCGCCCGTGAACTAGGGGCTGACGTAACGATCAACGCTGCAAAAGAGAATGTTGTTGAGCGCGTGATGGAGCTTACTCAGGGCAAAGGCGTTCCCTTCGTCATCGAAGCTGCAAGTGGCAGCCCACGGATGGGACTTTCGGGCGGCTCGACGGTTTCGGACGCTGTGGCGTGCGTGGCGGCCGGCGGCAAAGTCTTGAGCATTCCCCACTTTCACGAACCCATCACTTTGGATTTTAACTACCTACGGGCAAAAAGGGTGACTTATATGTTCCCCCCGGAGCTGGCGACGCCCAAACAAATGGTTCTTGCCGCCCGCCTGATCGCGCAGAAGCGCATCAAAATCGACCCGATGATCACCCACAAACTCGACGGGCTTGAAAAGATTCCCGAATCCCTGGAGATCACCGCCAATAAAGCGAAATATGGCGCCTTGAATCCTGCTCAAGTGCGCTTTGCATAGGGAAATCTGGAGTGCTGGAGCAATGGAGCGGTGGGCGTAAGAACAAACCCAACTACTGGATTGCCCAATGCTCCATTACTCCACCACTCCAATACTCCGGTCATTATTTTTTAAGGAGGAAGTCATGGCTATAGATTTGAAGAATGTGAAGATAATCGATGCTGACGGTCACGTTCGGGACCGGGACGCCGACATCAGGAAATTCATCCCCGAACCGTATTGCCGCCGCCAGGGTTCTCTTCTCCCCAACGATGTCTGGGACTCGAGCATGTACGGCAAGCTCGGCATGAACATCACGGATGTGCCGACGCGGTTGCGGGATATGGACACCGAAGGCATCGACATCTCGGTTCTGTTCCCCACTGGCGGCTTTGGCGTCACAATGCTGCCCGAGAAGGATTACGCCGCCGCTTTTTGCCGCGGGTACAATGACTGGGTGGCAAGTATCTGCGCGGAAAGCCCGCGTCTTAAGGCTGTCGGGTTGGTCCCTTTCCAGGATGTTGACGCTGCGGTAAAAGAAAGCAATCGTGCTATCACCAAGCTCGGACTGGTCGGTATCACGGTGGGTACATTCGGCATGAAGGAACACATCGGCCAACCGATGTATTGGCCCATTTATGAAGAATTGCAGAAACTCAATGCGCCCCTGCTGATCCACAATTCGCGACAGGGACCGGCCGGCGAGATCCGTTTTGATACTTTCCTTTTCCGCCATACCATCGGCCGGCCATTTGAGACCTTATTGGATTGTGCCGCTCTGATGTACGGCGGTGTTCCGGAGAAGTTCCCGAAGCTGCGCATTGCTTTCCTTGAATGCGGCTGCGGGTGGGTGCCCTACTGGATGGATCGCCTGGATGAGGAATGGGAGAAACGAACGTCGGAAGCCCCGCTCTTAAAGAAGAAGCCCAGCGAGTACATGACCAGCGGCAACTGGTTTTATGCCACAGAACCTGAAGAAAGTACGTTGCCGTACGTCTTACAACATGTAGGGGAAGATGTGATGCTTTTCGCTTCCGATTACCCCCACTGGGACGGAAGCTTCCCGTACATGACGGCGACCGTCAAAAAACGGCAGGATATCACGGAACAACAAAAAGATAAGATTATGCGCGCGAACGCTATTCGACTGTACGGCTGGAATGACTAATCGGATCTTCAGAGTCTCGAGTCCTGGGTCTCGCGTCTCGTGTTCACAACTCGAGACATGACACCCGAAACTCGGGACTGATCTGCGCGCCGGGAACGGAACGCTATGTGAAGATTAGACCCCAAGCCATTTTTAGCTTTGCCTTCCTGATTTTTTTTATTATTTTCGTTTACGAGGCGCAGGAGTGGCGCCTTCAGGCCCGCCTTTACCCCTGGGTCATCGGTATCCCGATGATCCTCTTGGCCTTTATTCAGGTGATTCTCGATCTCCGGGGCATCGAGCGTAAGCAGACCGGGGACGCGCCGGTTGATTTTCAGTTCGCCCAGACGAGTTTAGCCCCGGCGGTCGCGCGCGGCCGCGCGCTTACTATGTTCGGGTGGTTTTTTGGTTTCTATCTTGCGATCCTGCTTCTCGGCTTTGACATTACTATCCCATTGACGATGCTAGGTTATCTCAAAGTCCAATCAAAGGAGCGCTGGGCGATCTCGTTAATACTGACGGCCGCAGGCTGGCTTGTTTATTGGGGGCTTTTCGTTTGGCTGCTGACACTCCCTTTTCCTCAGGGCCTCATTTTCACATGGCTCGGCTATTAGGTTTGGCAAGGAACTTCGACCAGATTTTGGGCAGGTTTAAGCGTAAAAGACGAGTGATGAGGAGGATAATTCATATGAGAATTTTGTTGGTGGCTGTTTCCGCTGTCTTTCTTTGGTACAGCGCTGCCACGGCTCAAGCCCCTTTTTACAAAGGGAAGACGATCACCATCATTGTCGGGACCAGAGCCGGCGATGTTTACGACCTCTACCCGCGACTGCTTGCCGATTATTTGACCAAACACATTCCAGGTAATCCGAACATCATCATTCAAAACGTGCCGGGAGCGGCATCGTTGATTGCCGCGAACCAGCTTTACAACATTGCCAAACCAAATGGTCTGACGATCGGGGCCATATACCCCGCTCTGTATTTCGAGCAATTGATCAAACGACCGGAAGTCAAATTTGACTGGAACAAGTTCGGCTGGATCGGCAGCACCGTTACGTCCAATCATCTCATGTATATGCGCGCGGACACTCCTTATAAGACGTTCGACGATGTGCGTAGATCCTCTACGCCGCCGAAATGCGGGGCCACAGGGGTAACCTCGACCGGTTATTACATGCCCAAGCTTGTGGAAGAAACTACGGGCGCCAAATTTAACATCGTCTCCGGTTATGTTTCGGGCCAGGATATCGACCTGGCAGTGGAGCGGGGTGAGCTTCAGTGTCGGGCGTTTACGATTACCGCATATTTCGCGCGTGAGCCGTTTATCACCTGGCGTAGCAAGAACTTCGTTAACGTGCTCTTCCAGACCGGGTTAAAGCGCGATCAACGTCTCAAAGATGCGCCGACCATCCATGAACTTATGGATAAGTACAAAACGCCTGAAGCTCCGAGACGCCTGGCAAAAGTTGTCCTGGCCTCGGGCGATTTCGGCCGGCCACTCGTGTTTCCTCCTGGTGTTCCTCCGGAGCGTCTCAAGATCATGCGTGACGCCTTCAATAAGGCAGTGAGAGATCCCGCTTTGCTCGCTGACGCGGAAAAGCGCAGGCTGGAAATGGATCCCGGAACCGGCGAGGAGTTGGAAGCGTTGGCAAAGGAGGTCATGGCGGCGCCTCCCGACGTCGTTCAACGGGTAGAAAAGCTTCTCGGCAAATAAGGCGGAGAGACAAATGCTTGACGCGGCAATATTGGGGTTTTGGTCGACCATTGCCTGGCCGGCTTTTGGTTACATGCTGTTGGGCATTTCCATTGGGTTCTGGGTCGGCCTCTTACCCGGCATAGGCGGTCTGGCCACCCTGGCGCTGATGCTGCCCTTTTCGTACAACATCAAGGATCCTGTCTCTGCCTTTGCCTTCCTCCTCGGGATGCTGGCGGTCACCGGGACAACCGGTGATTTGACCTCCATCTTGTTTGGCATTCCTGGAGAAGGGTCCTCAGCCGCTCTCATCCTTGATGGTTACCCCATGTCGAAAAACGGCGAGGCTGGACGGGCGCTCGGGGCCGCCATTACCAGTTCGCTCATCGGATCGCTGATTGGAGCCGTGTCGCTGGCAATCTCCATTCCCATCGTGCGCCCTCTGGTGCTTCTCTTTGGATCACCGGAGTTATTCATTATTGCCATCATGGGCATAACGTTCATTGGCACGTTGGCCGGAACCTCCCTGATCAAGGGTCTCTTGGCCGGCGGTCTGGGCCTTATGTTGGCAGCCATCGGCGTTGACCCGCAGACCGGCGCGTTGCGCTACACCTTTGGCACTCTTTACCTTTGGGATCGCCTGGATCTCGTTCCGGTTGTTGTCGGGTTGTTCGCCATCCCGGAAATCGTCGATTTGGCAGTCCGAGGAACGAGCATAGCCAGCGGCAAGCAGGAAAAGCTTTCCGGAGTCTTGGAAGGCGTCAAGGATGCGTTTCGCCATTTTTGGCTGGTCACGCGTTGCAGCCTGATTGGAGTTTACTTCGGAGTGCTCCCGGTGTTGGGCGCCAATGTCGCGCAGTGGATTTCCTATGCGCATTCCGTTCAAGGCATTAAAGATAAGTCCCGTGTCGGCAAAGGCGCGGTCGAAGGGGTGCTTGGGCCAGGCGCAGCCAATAACTCCACTCGCGGCGGCGACCTCATACCGACACTGGCGTTCGGCATTCCCGGCAGCGGCAGCATGGCGCTGTTGTTGGGCGCAATGTTGATCGTCGGTCTAAACCCTGGCCCAGAAATGCTAAAATCGCGCCTCGACGTGACCTTTGCCATGGTGTGGGTGTTGATCCTGTCAAATATCATCGTGGCAGGCATTTGCTTTTTAATCTTGAATCATCTCGCTTCTCTGACATTTATTCGTGGCTCGTTGTTGATTCCGTTTTTGATGTTCCTGGTGTTCATCGGCTCATTTACCGCCAATAACGACATCGCCGATATCTCTGTGACGCTGATCTTCGGCGTGATCGGCTATTTCATGGTGAAATGGGGTTGGCCTCGCCCGCCGCTGGTGTTGGGGCTGACCCTCGGCAAAATCGCGGAAAACTATCTTTGGATCTCGACCGCCGCGTACGGCGCTGAATGGCTTGCGTTCCCCAGCGTTGTGATTTTAATCGCTCTCACGATTTTTACGGTCGCCTATCCCACGATCAAGGAGCGCATGGGTAAAGCCAAGTACGATCGGCCAGAAGACGCGATCTAGTCGCTTCACACCAACTGGAGCGCTTGCGTCCATCACCCTCTCACCCTAAGGGAAAGAAACGGTGTCCGATCCGGTGATTAGCGCCGGCGTAAGAAGGCGGCGGGAGTCAGAACAGCAAGCCGGGCGATGAGATTACGGCATCTATGGAAGCAAGTTTTCTCAACAAAAACTTTATTTTGCGGATAGAGAGAATCGCGTGGAAAGAATCGATCGAGGATAAAGATGTTGCTATCGAGTAAGACCATGCCGGTCGCCTTTGGCAAACCTGTCCATCTCTTGCCAAGACTTAAATGGAGGACCGTCGTATCTTCTCGCTGATCTTGTCGAATCGCCGTCGCGCCTGCTCCGGAGTTTGTTTTGCCAATTTTGGGTAGTTCGATAAGATTTTTCTTTTCAAGCTATCATAGGCGCTAGTGGATAACGTTCTTCTTTCTCGAGATCCCTTGGCTCGAAAGGTTTGAGTGTCGCCACGGGCTTTCCCCGGCGAGTGACGACCACAGCCTTTCCCTTTTCGGCTTCACGAATCAACGCAGTTGTTTGGTTCTTAAGGTCTCGCACGGTGGCGAACCTGGCCATGAACCCTCCTCAATGTAGCAACAAAAATAGCAACACTGAACGGCCGCGTCAATAACCCCGAAGACCCAACTGACGCGAGACAGTCAACGCGGAGTCCTCGGTTCCTTTTATTATCAATCGCGGCATAGCCTCGAGCGATATTTCCCGATCCGAGGGGAAACCGGAGATTTGTGAGGCTTTATTTCAAAACCATAGTTGGCGGCGCCACACGCCACACTCGCCAGGCTTTCCTTGACGCCTGGTTGCCAACTGGCGTAAAAGTCAGCTCAAGCCATGGCATAATCGTTGATTTCGCCTGTCTTTAACGCCTGCGGCTACGCTTCCCTGCTCGGTTGTTTATGGCAACCACGACCAAAAAAGGCACAAAGAAATCCAAGCCAAAGCGACCCCCGTCGGCGGCTAAAAAATCACTTATCAAACCAAAAGGGGACGATTCCCCTTTGCGGCGCGAACTTGCCGAGGCGCTGGAGCAGCAGACACGGACGAGCGAAATTCTCCGTGTGATCGCCAGCTCACAGACCGATCTCCAGCCGGTACTAAATACAATCGCCGAAAACGCAGCGCGGTTGTGTGACGCCAAGGATGCTCTGATTTTTAGGATTGAGGGCGACCTCCACCGGAGAGTGGCTGTATACGGCACAATACCAACGCCAGGCTTTGGGATTTTGGGCCCCATTACTCGTGGTACTCCTGTAGGCCGAGCCATTATCGAGCGCCAACCCATTCACGTGCATGACATTGCCGCAGGGCTTGAAACGGAATTCCCGGAATACAAGACTCTGCAGCAAGCTACAGGCACCCGAACTGTCCTCTCCGTACCGCTGCTACGGGACGGGGTACCGCTGGGTGTCATTCACATCCGCCGTACAGAAGTGCGACCTTTTACGGATAAGCAGATCAAACTTCTTGAGACTTTTGCCGATCAGGCAGTGATCGCCATCGAGAACGTCCGGGTTTTCCAGGAGCTTCAAGCGCGCAACCGCGACCTCACCGAATCTCTAGCGCAGCAGACCACTACGAGCGAGATACTGCGCGTGATTGCCAGCTCTCCGACGGTCCTGCAGCCTGTGCTCGACACTGTCGCGGAAAGTGCAGCGCGCCTGTGCGACTCCGTTGACGCACAAATCTATCGTATCCAAGGTGACATGATGAGGAAAGTGGCGAGGTACGGAACTGTGCCGGACACCATTCCGATTGGAGAACTCCGACGGATCAGCCGTGGTTCCAATACGGGACGCGCCATTATTGACAGACAACCAGTCCACATACACGACATGTTGGCTGAACGTGAAGAAGATTTCCCTGAGGTATGGCGTGCCGCCCAACAGGAGCGTATTCGGACAGTGTTGGCGGTGCCGCTTTTGCGCGAAGCCGTGGCGGTCGGAGCCATCATGATCCGGCGGACGGAAGTGCATCCGTTTTCTGACAAGCAGATCGCGTTACTTAAAACCTTCGCTGACCAGGCTGTGATCGCCATCGAAAACGTGCGGCTGTTTAGGGATTTGCAGGATCGAAATCGCGAGTTGTCGGAAACGCTAGAGCAGCAGACCGCCACGAGTGAAATTCTGCGCGTGATCGCCAGCTCGCCGACCGAGCTAAAGCCCGTTTTTGAGACGATCCTTGCCAATGCCATCCGGCTGTGCGAGGCCCAAAATGGTGCCGTTTTCAGATTTGACGGAGAGGCATTTCGAGCCGTCGCAACGCGTAATGTCTCACTCGCGCTTCAGGTCTATACAGAGAATACACCAATCCGGCCAGGGCGAGAGAGCGCGGTCCGTCGGGTAGGACTCGAAAAGCGAGCTGTCCATATTCCTGACATGCTTGCCGACCCTGAGTGCATTATCCCTGAACCGTACAGAGACGAAGGGATGCGAACGAACCTGGCTGTGCCGCTGCTCAAAGATAATGAGCTGATCGGTGCAATTGCGATCCATCGCCGAGAGGTCCGGCCGTTTACGGAGACCCAGATCAACCTAGTGGAGACATTTGCCTCTCAGGCTGTGATCGCCATCGAAAACGTGCGGCTCTTCCAGGAACTCAAGGAGGCCTTGGCGCAACAGACCGCGACGAGTGACATTCTGAGTGTTATCGCTAGCTCGCCGACCGATATACAGCCAGTGCTCGATGCGGTCGCGGCGAGTGCCGCACGGGTGTGCAGCGCCGAAGATGTAATAATTCTTCGGCTCGACGGCGAAGTACTGCGGGTGGCCGCTTGGCACGGGATAGTGCCGTTATCAAGGATCGTGCTTGAACAGGGCGTCCCTGTGGGCCGGGCCACCGTCAGCGGCCGCTCGGTTGTTGACCGTCATACCGTGCATGTTCATGACATTGCCGCGGAGTTCGAAACCGAGTTTCCGGAATCCAGACCTTACCAACAAGAAATCGGCTGGCGCACTGCTCTGGCTACGCCGTTATTGCGCGAGGGGGTTCCCATCGGGGCCATTCATCTTCGTCGTATGGAGGTGCGTCCCTTCACAGATAAGCAAATCAAACTGCTCGAGACCTTCGCGGCCCAAGCGGTAATCGCAATCGAAAACGTACGACTGTTCAAGGAATTGCAAGATCGCAATCGCCAGCTCAGCGAATCCTTGGAGCAGCAGACCGCGACGAGCGAGATCCTTACCGTCATCAGTAGTTCGCCGACGGACGTGCAGCCGGTATTCGATACGATCGTCAAAAGCGCCGCCAGGCTCTGCGAGGGATCGGGAGCCAGCGTTGTTCGATACGACGGCGAGCTGGTCCATCTCGTCGCCCAGCACAACATTTCGGCGGACGTGCGTGAATTCATGCGAAGCAGGTTTCCGCGGCCGCCCACGAGGGAATTTGCGGTCGAGCGCGCCGTTCTCGATGGCACGGTTATTCATGTACCCGACACATACCAGGACGCCGAACATCGGCGGGAGATTGCCGACACCACAGGAGCGCGCTCTCTCTTAGCTACGCCATTGCTTCGCGACGGACAACCGATAGGGGCCATCGGAGTGAACCGACAACACTCAGGGTCCTTTACTGAAAACCAAATCACGCTTCTTAAAACCTTCGCCGACCAGGCAGTGATCGCCATCGATAACGTTCGTCTGTTCCAGGAGCTGCAAGAGCGAACTCGTGAGCTGGCTCGATCCGTCGGAGAACTGAAAGCACTGGGCGAGGTCGGTCAGGCAGTCAGTTCTACCCTCGACCTTCAGACAGTGCTCAGCACCATCGTGCGCCATGCAGTCCAGCTCTCAGGAACTGATTGTGGCATCATCTACGAGTACGCCGAGCCGACAAAAGAGTTTCATCTCCGGGCGAGCTATCAAATGGAAGCGGAGTTGGTCCAAGCCTATCAGGGAAGCCCGCTTCGTCTCGGTCAAGGGGCCACCGGACGGGCCGCGGAAATACGAGCACCGGTACAAATCGCCAACCTTCTTTCTGAACAGGAGCTTGCCACTCGAGGGTTGCGCCCCGTCCTAGCTCGCCTTGGCTATCGATCTCTGCTTGCCATGCCGCTTCTTCTGGAGCAGAAGATCATGGGGGCGTTGACGATCTACCGGCGCCAAGTGGGCAATTTTTCACCGGAGATCGTGAATCTTCTTCAGACCTTTGCCACTCAGTCGGTCCTGGCAATCCAGAACGCGCGGCTATTTCGGGAGATCGAGGACAAGAGCCGCCAGATCGAGGCCGCCAGCCGGCACAAGTCCG
>CAYPHJ010000064.1:0-25850 GCA_964410485.1 uncultured Syntrophobacteraceae bacterium | reverse complement strand
CAGGGCGAACGGAGAGGAACTTGAAATGAGTAGGGATTTTCCGTTCATGCTGAGCTTGTCGAAGCATTCCGAATCTTTTTACAGCAACCTGCTAGAGAGCCGGCCGTCGTTGGTGCCAGTCGGTGGCTTGTTCGTAAGCATAGGCAAGACGAAATGCAACGGCTTCGTCGAACGGCCGCGCCACGAGCTGCAAACCGACCGGTAGATGTGCCTGCGTAAAGCCGCATGCGACGGAGATGGCCGGGAGACCGGCCAGATTGAACGGGTTCGTAAAGTTTGGGCGGAGGTTTTGTTCGTTGGGGTCGAGCGCGTCAAACGCTTCGGGGGAGCGCGGTGCGGTAGGGGTGGCGAGTACATCGACGCGAGAAAAGTTGGCGCGAATTTGCTCACCCAACGCTGTTCGGGCACGCAGTGCGGCTATATAATCCGCCGCGCTGAGAAATGCTCCTTCCAGCATGCGCCTACGCACGCTCGTGCCGAATTTCCCCGGCGCCTCTTGAAAGCGCTTTTCATGGTAGGCGTAGGCTTCGGCAATGAGGATTGTCTGATTGGCTTTTCGCGCGGTTGCAAACGGCCGGCCGTCGATTTCAACGAGGATTGACCCGAGACTTTCCAAGGTTTTCAGGGCGGCGTTGAATACCGCTTCGGTTTCCGGATCTATCCCTTTCTGTTCGTCAAACCAATTCTCACGAGGCACACCGATCCGAACACCTTTGATGCCCCGCTTAAGTTCAAGCCTGAAATCCGGCACGGGCAGATTCGCTGAGGCGGAATCCTTGGCGTCATAGCCGGCGATTGCCTGCAGCAATATCGCACAATCCTCCACGCTCCTCGCCATGGGGCCGGCGTGATCCAGGGACCAACTCAACGGAACGACACCATAGCGGCTGACTCTGCCATAGGTCGGTTTGATGCCGACGATGCCGCAATGCGACGACGGGGTGCGGATCGAGCCGCCGGTGTCCGAACCCAGAGCGCCAAAACAAAGGCCGGCGGCAAGAGCGGCTCCCGAGCCACTACTCGAGCCGCCCGGTATATGAGCGAGGTTCCAGGGATTTCGCACAGCGGGGAATGGAGCGTCGACGGAGGGCCCGCCAAACGCGAACTCATGCATGCCAAGCTTGCCTAACAGCACAGCGCCGGCTTCCATGAGTTTTGCTGCAGCGGTGGCGGTAAAATCTGGAACCCAATCCTGCAGCACGGCGGAGTGACAGGTGGTGCGAATGTCCTTGGTCGCATACAGGTCTTTGAGCGCAATGGGGATACCGTGCAGCTCGCCACGATCGGTGCCGCTCATTAGCTCTCGCTCGGCTTGCCGTGCCTGCTGGAGCGCGAGTTCGGCCGTTACAGAGATGAAAGCATGGAGCTGGCCGTCGACTTTAGCAATCCGCGCAAGACAAGCCTGCGTAAGCTCAACCGGCGAGAACTCCTTGCGCCTGAGTCCGCCGGCTGCCTCGCTCACCTTCAGATACGATAACTCTGCGAGCATAGGGGTTAATTATCTTTTCGCAGCCAGCGAGAAATGATTCGCTGGTTCGATTTCATCCGCAAGTAAGCCTCTCAACGTAGCTGCCTGTATGTGCGAACGATTCACTCCCGCCAAAAGCTGCTGTAGCTCTTGATCGGTAAGAGTTAGCCCAGCTCGTTCTGATCTAACGCGGAACTCATCGAGTGTAACTTCCCTTGCCATCGGACTTACCGTTTCGGAAGCAGAACTTCCCTTAGTTTAGCAACACTAGCCGCGTCCGTTTGAAACAGCTTTTCAACAATTGTTTCCACTTCGGGCCCTGAAAGCGGGTTGATTTCCAGCTTGGACTTTTCCATCTCGGCGAGAAATTCCGGGTCTTTCATAGTGGCGCCAAACGCTTTGCTCACGATAGCCACCCGATCCTTCGGAGTGCCCGGTGCCATGGCATAGACGCGAAGAATCGCGGACGGCGCGTGAATACCCGATTCGATGAGCACCCGGGCTTCCGGACTCTTGGCATAGTCGATGGCATTTGGGACATTCGGGATGTCCGCGGCTTTTTTTGGATTGACCTGAATGATGGCTTTGACATTGCCGGAGTCCAACCCGGCGCGCCAGGTTGTTCGTATGGAAGCCCAGGTCCAGCAGCCTCCGTCCACTTCCCCGGCATCAGCGGCCAAGCGAATGGCTGAAGTCCCCTTGAACCCTTCGACCAATTGGATCGGCAGCTTCAACGAGGCCTGCAAGATTCTAGGCACATCTGAATCGTTGGCCCCGGGAGCTTCACCGCCAAGCTTTACCGGCTTTTTGGCCGCGAACCAGTCATTCAATGAGTTAATGCCACTAGCCTTGGTGAGCGCGCAGACGGTTTCATCTTGTACCGGGACACCGATCCACTGAAATTTTCGCGCGTCAAACTGCAGCCCCTTGTCTCCCATGACCTGCTGTAGGACAAGAGAGCCGATGAAATTGCCGATCGTCGACCCGTCCGGCGCTGCCTTGTAGAGAAAATTGGCCGCGATGCGACTTCCGGCACCGCCCATATTCTCAACAATGATCGTGGGATTGCCTGGAATATGACGCCCCAAGTGGCGCGCAATGCCGCGGGCATAAGCGTCAAAGCCGCCACCTGCGGCAAAGCCGACGATTATGCGAATTGTTTTATCTTTGTAAAACGGTTGCTCGGCGGCTGCAGCGTGCACCGTAGTCAAAGCTAAAAACAAGAACAGGAGAACAAAACCACACAATCCAGCCATAAAACCTCCTCTGCCGTCGCTTGGCTAGAGGTCTTTTACCGGAAAGATCGGGTTCAGCGCAAGTTCCCGGTATGACCAAGGGAATAGCGGCCGGGTTGCGGCCAGACCGTAAGTCCGTGGGGTTCGCTCTTGACTGTGATCGTCCTTACATTGCCCGTGGTGGTATCGATGACGTAAACCGCGTCGTCGTAGCGGCCGGAAAGCCACAGCATCTTGCCGTCGATGCTCAAGTTGCCCATGTCGGGGCTGCCGCCGCCCGGAATGGGCCATGTCTTGACAACTTTTCGCGTGCTGAAATCGATGACTGAAACACTGCCTTTGCCGCGCGGCGGGCCATAGACCCTTGCCACGCCGCGGTTGGCGACATAGAGCTGTGTGGCGTCGCGGCTGGGATAAAGCCCGTGCGCTCCAAGGCCAGTCTTAATATGGCCGATTTCAGTGAACTTATCACCGTCCACGAGAAATACTCCTTCGGCCTTCATGTCGGCGATGTAGAACACGCTGCCGTCGGGAGAAATGCGGATATCTTGAGGCATTCCCCCTTTCGACAGCTTCAAATAGCCGATCACTTTCATTCCAACCAGGTCGACTTTGACCAGCGTCTGGGCGTACTCGCAGGTAAAAATACCGTAGCGGCCGTCGATGGAAAAATCAGCATGATTGATGCCGGCGCAGTTTGGCGTCTCGATGGAAAACTTAAACTCCATCGTATGCGGATCGCGGAAGTCAAGTCGTTTTCTCGCTTCCGCCACGATAATCGTAAAGCGTCCGTCGGGAGTAAAATACATATTATAGGGATCGTCCACTGGAATGGATTTCCCCGGCTTGCCGGTGACCGGATCAATGGGCGTCACGCTGCCGTCGGTTCGTCCTTCGGCGTTATTGTTCACCCAGAGCGTCTTCAGGTCCCACGAAGGAACAACGTGCTGCGGGTGGATACCGACGCGAAACTTACTGACAATCTTGAAGGTCGCGGGATCGATCACCCAAACATCGTTGGAACTCCGATTGGGGACGTAAACACGAGAGCGGTGTTTGGCGACGACCGGGCTCAGCTTGTCGGCGGCGGTTTCACTATAGAGATTGTTCGGATTCACAACCGGAGGCACGCCGGGCGCCGTCTGAATCGCGCGCGCGGTCGGACCTGGGGCTGGCTGGGCGTTCAGCGTGTTTCCTGTAGAGTGAAAGATAAGGGCCAGCGCCGCCATTATGGCACAACGAAGTTTTTTGTTTTTGCACACGTCGGTATCTCCTCGGAAATCAATCTAGCCGAAGATATTTGAAATCTTCCAAGAACATCGGAAAACTGTGACTTGCGCAAAAGCCCAAGGGCCCACGATTAGCAGAAGAATTGGTGTTTCTTTGCCTGCTCGACGCATAACATCTTTCGTCTTCAGTTCGGGCTATAAGATGTTAAAATCTCAGACGTTGGAGTGTAAGCGTCTAACAACGATTAGTAAAGGGTTTTCAGCGAGGCTGTTGGGAGGAAGATCGGGCAAGTTTCCAACATTCCACTTTAGGCGGCATCTTTCTTTTTCTTGCTTTGAATTGCCCAAAATACCCTTTCGGGTGTGAGCGGCAAGTCACAAATGCGCAGACCCAAAGCATCCGCCACGGCGTTGCCGATGGCGGCCGGCGTCGGAGCCAAACCGGGCTCGCCCAGACCCTTGGCGCCATAGGGCCCTTCGGGCTCCGGACACTCGACGATGATCGGGATCATCTCGGGCATGTCCAGCGAAGTCACGAGGTGATAGTCGAGAAACGACGGGTTACGAACTTTGCCGGTTTGATCGATAACCATTTCTTCATGAAGCGCGGAGCCAATCCCCATGGCAAGACCGCCTTCGATCTGCGCCACACAGTTCAGGGGATTAATGGCTTTACCGACATCGTGCGCGGCCGACATTCGCAGCAACCGGACTCGACCACTCTCTTCATCCACCGCCACCTCGGCTGCCTGAGTCGCATACATGTAAAACGCGGAAGCATGATCGCTGTGTCCTGTTTCCAAATCAAGATCTTTGGCGATCTCGTAGGTGTAGGAGCCGTCGCCGCGAATGACGCCGTCGGAACCCAACTTGCGCCGGATGACTTCGCCGATCGGCAAGCCCATCTGCGGCTGCTCCTTGAGGCAAACTCTTCCATCGGCAACGTCCAGGTCCGCGCGCTTGGCCTCAAGCATCGGCCCGGCAGCCTCCATAATTTGTTCGCGCGCGTGAATTGCCGCACGCCGCACGGCGTTACCCATGTGATAGGTGCTGCGGCTGGAAGTCGTCGAAGCATCGAAGGGAATCACGTCGGTATCCAATGGATGCATGCGCACCTTATCCATCGGTACTTTGAGTTCTTCGGCGGCAACTTGGGAAAGAATCGTGTTGCATCCTTGCCCAATCTCAACAGTGCCAGCTAATACTGTGACATCGCCCTTGCTATTGACCAGGACTCCCGCACTGGAAGTCGTCGGCGACCGGGTGGGTTTTTGAATACACGCAAAGCCCTTGCCGATCTTGATGCCTGGCTTGGCGCCTGCGGTTTTTTTACCCCATTCGATGGCTTGGGTTGCTTTGATGAGGGTTTCCTTAAGGCCGACGCTGTGCAATTGCTCCCCCCAATAAGATACATCGCCGTCGACAAACATATTTTTCATCCGGATCTCGACAGAATCCATGCCCAAGCGCCTAGCAATCTCGTCCATCTGCTGTTCGCTAGCCCACGCGCCCTGTGGTATGCCATACCCTCGGTAAGAGCCAGCAACGGGCTTGTTTGTATAGACGGCGTAACCATCGACGCTGACGTGAGGAATACGATACGGACCGGGCGCCGGAAGACTGCCGCGGATGCATACCGTTGGGCTTTTCTCTGCATAAGCGCCTGCACCCCAGTAGATCGTCATCTGCCTGGCCATGAGTGTGCCGTCATTCTTTACGCCGCTTTTACAATAAACTACGGCTTCATGGCGGGTGAGAGTCGAGATGAAGGTCTCTTGGCGGTTGAATTTCACCCGTACAGGCCTGCCGTTGGTGTGAAAAGCAAGCGCGACCGCGATCGGCTCGACTTTGAGACCGCCCTTCGAGCCAAAACCCCCGCCCTGGAGAGGGTTGATGAAGCGAATCTTTTCTTTGGGCATGTTGAGGGCTTCGGTAATCTCGTGGAGGGCTCGAAACGGAGCGTCATTGGCGACCCAAATGGTGAGGCGTCCGGTAGCTTTATCGAATTGCGCATGAGCCGAGTGAGGCTCCATGGCGGCGTGCTGGATCATTGGCAGTGAGTAGCGCTCTTCAAGCACCAAATCCGATTGCCTGAAACCGACCTCAACGTCACCTGTGCGCAGCTTAAAGTGCTCGGCGATATTGGGCAGATCCGAACCTACGATAAACTCAGCCTTACGGTATTTCGCGAATTCTTCGTGGATCGCAATCGCACCGGGTTTGCACGCTTGCTCTGGATCGGTATAGACGGGCAGATCCTCGTACTCGACTTCGATCAGACGGACAGCTGCTTCGGCGGCATCCTCATCCTCCGCAGCGACAGCCGCCACCGGTTCACCCACGTAACGGACTGTCCCTTGGGCTAAAAAGGGCTTGTCTTTAATGGACTCGCCGTGAGTCCATGGAGCGTCCATTCCGGTTACAACGGCCACCACCCCGGGATAGCCCCTGGCTTTTTCCGTGTTCACCCGCTTTATCCTGGCATGGGCCTGTGGACTAAAAAGCACTTTGCCGTAGAGCATGTTCGGTAGAACCAGGTCATAGCCGTAAACCGCTTGACCGGTGAGTTTGTCTACCGCGTCAACTCGAGTCACGGGTTTGCCGACAACCGTCAAATCAGCCATCCTTCGCTCCTTACGCCAGAGGGACAAATCGTTCGCGAGCTCTCAAGGCGATGCGATTATTTTTGAGCCGTTTATGCGTTCCTGGCTCGTAATTCGGCTGCCGCATCCTGAACCGCTTGTACGATCTTCGCGTAGCCAGTGCAACGACAAAGATTGCCCGAAAGAGCAAAACGAATTTCTTCTTCCGTAGGGTTGGGGTTTTCGTCCAATAAGGACTTCGACATCATCAACATCCCCGGTGTGCAGTAACCGCATTGGGCACCGCCATCTTGCAGAAACGCCTTCTGGATGGGGTGGAGCTCGGGTCCGATTTTTAAACCTTCGATGGTAACGATCTGAGCGCCATCAAGTTCGCCGGATAGAACGAGACAAGAATTTACTGGTATGCCATTCAGCAACACCGTGCAGGCGCCACAATCTCCAGTTCCGCAACCTTCTTTGGTTCCGGTGAGCCCGACCTCATCGCGTAATAGATCCAGTAGTAGACGGTGATTTGGCACTTCCAACCTCGTGCCACGGCCGTTTAGTGTGATGTGAATTTGCTTTTTCATGTGACCTCAAAAAATAATAAGAGGTAATGGAGTACTGGAGTGGTGGAGTAATGCGTTCCGGAGATCCGTTTGTTCCCAATACTCCATTCCTCCGATACTCCAACACTCCAGTTCTTTAATACCTTCTATCGCGGCGCTCGACCCAGCGCTTTGCAGGACCGCTGGCTGCATTCAAAATCGCTCGTCGTGTCATGGCCTGTACCATGGCGCGGCGGTACTCCGCCGACGAACGGACATCGCTGATGGGACGGCTTTCACGCGCCGCCTCTGCGCCTGCTTTAGCCGCCAGATCTTCCGTGAGAACTTGTCCTTCGATTACGGCTTCTGCTTTGCGGGCACGAATAGGTGTAGGTGCGACGGCGCCGAGCACGAAACGCGCCTGCTGACATCGTTTTTCGCGCCGATCCAGCGCAAAACAGACCGCAACCCCTACATAGGCGAGGTCCATCATCTCTCGCGGGGAAAACTTTATATACTCGCCAACAAGTTGCGGACTGGTGTTTGGAATCCTGAGTTCAGTCAAAATCTCGTCCGGCTGCATAGCGGTTAGGCCAGGGCCAAGGAAAAATTCTTCCAAGGGCAGAATTTTTTCTCCTGAGCCGCCGACGATTCTTGCCGTTGCGTCCAAAGCCATGAGGCTCGGCGCAACATCGGCAGATGGCGTCGCATTGGCCATGTTGCCGCCTACTGTGGCGCGGTTCCTGATCTGTATCGAGCCGACTTCGGCGGCGCTTTGAGCGAGAAAAGGGAAGCGTTTGACAATCGTTGGCGAGAGCTCGAGCTGACGCATGGTAACGAGTGCGCCGATGGTTATGCTCCCATCGCTATTTTCCCGTATGGCCGATAGTCCGGGAATCTTCTTAAGGTCCACGATGTAGGTCGGGACTAGCCCTTTTTCCTTAATAGCGATTACCAGGTCGGTGCCACCGGCAAGAAAGCGCCCGCCGGGACCATTGTCTCTCAACAGCCGCGTTGCTTCAGCGAGTGAACTTGGTTGGTAAAGTTCCAGGGGTTCTGGACGTTTCATGAAACGACCGTTCCTTTGATCATTAATCAGCGGCTGTGCCGAATCGTCGTCACTGCTGCATGAAGGGCACCCTCAAGAGCATCGGCGCGCCGCTCTCTGCATCTCTATACGAGCGGCTTAACCATGCGACCGATAGCTTTGCCGACGGGCTCGCCGTCGCGCATCTGCACGTGACCTCGTACGACGGCACAGACCGGCATCCCTTTGACCTTCCAGCCGTGCCAAGGCGACGGCTTGTTCTTGCTGTGAAGCTTATTAACGTCGACAACACCTTCTTTGTCCATATCGACAACTGTGATGTCGCCATCCGAACCAAGCCGAATCGCGCCCTTTTTTGGATATATCTGCCAAACTTTGGCGGGATTCTCACATGCCACTTTAACGTACTGGTTGAGGGTCATGCGACCTTTATTGACTTCGGTAAGGATAAGCGGAACGCCAGTCTCAACACCACAAAAACCCGAAATACAATCCCAGATCACCGGTTTCGTAAGCTTACCGTAAAGATCGGAACCTTTTTCATCCAGTGTATGCGGGGAATGATCTGTGGCAATCGTATCAACATAGCCGTTGATCAGCCCATCCCAGAGGACCGCAGCATGATCTTTTGTCCGAACGGGAGGATTCATCTTTAAGAGCGAACCGACTTGATCCATATCATTAGGCTCGCGGAGCAGGTAATGGGGACCAGTCTCCGCTGTGACTCTTAAGCCCCGCGCTTTCGCGTCACGCACCATAAATGCGGCCTGTTTGGAGCTCATATGGAAAACGTGGAGCTTGGTTCCGTATGTTTCGGCAAAAAAGAGCGCGTGATGGACCGACTCGGCTTCACAAATGTCCGGCCGGGACGCCTCCCAGTAGCGAGGGTCATTCTTGCCTTCGCTTTTGAGCTTGTTCGTGCAGTAGGCCATGATCTGCCGATTCTCCGCGTGAATTCCTAACGGCAGCTTTGACTGGGCAATATAATCGAACGCCTCCATACACATGCCGTCGTCCGGAAACGGCAGGTTGCCAATGGTCTCACCAAAAAAAATCTTGAAACCTATGGCGCCGGCGGCAGCCATGGGAAGAATATTTTTGGTGTTGGTCTGAACGATTACCCCGGTAACGCCAAAATCGACGAGAGATCTTTGTTCCCCCAGTTGCTGCTTGATCTTGACTTGCTCGGCATCGGCAGTCGGCGGAACCGTGTTCGGCATGTCGACTACGAAAGTTACTCCTCCGCACACAGCGGCAGTCGAACCGGTGGCGAAATCCTCTTTATGCGTCATCCCGGGTTCTCTGAAGTGCACGTGCCCATCAATGACCCCGGGCAGGATGTGCTTGCCTTTAACGTCGATCTCTTCTTTTCCTTGCGGCAGTTGATCATCCGAGCCGATGGCGACGATTTTTTCATTGCTGATCGCCACCCCGCCCTTGAAAGTTTCCTGTGGTGTAACCACCCAACCGTTCTTGATAACTAAGTCTGCAGCCATATGTTTCCTTTCTGTGATTTAATTTACTTTAGGTTCCAAAGTTTAATCCATGAGAGGCAATCCGTTCGTTTGCCCTCCGCGAATCTCTTCCCGATTGCGCAAGTCGGCCAAAACGTTTTCTTTGCCTTTCTTGATGTGCCGTCGTACGAGCCTGACGGCCTCAGCCGCATCCCTTCGTTTCATGGCCGAAAAAATCTCGACATGTTCTTGGTGGGCTGCCAGACCACGGGCCGAGTCATAGAGTCCATCGGTGCGTCGCTTCAAGATAATGCGTTCGAACACTCGAGCTAACTGCTTGACGAGCGTCTCATTACCGGCAGCCCGGGCGATTCCCAGGTGAAAATCTTGATCATAGATCAATCGCTCACGCGAAAACCTTTTCTGGACGTCCGCACCATAAACGCTCATCATGGCCGAAAGCTCATCGAGTTTTGTCTCGGTCATTTTTGCCGTGGCCGCTTCAACCGCAAAAGCTTCCAAAGCTTCTCGCAAGTCGTAAAGCTCTTCCGCCTCTTGCATTCCAATTTCTTTGCAGGTAAAACCGCGATTCGGTAGAAGGGAAACATACCCTTCTTGAGCCAATCGCGTCAGTGCTTCGCGTACTGGGGTTCTGCTCACGCCGAGTCGCTCGCTCAACTCTTGATGATGAAGCTTTTGACCCGGCAAAATCCCGTTACATAGGATCAGGGCTTTGATTTGATTGTAAACCCTGCCAGAGAGGCTTTCTGCCACTGGAGGTTTCTTTAACTCGTTTACCATCGCACATTGCATGAAAAATTTTATACAATGCTGGGCGAACGCTATCCGATCGCTATCTGGTTGTCAACAAACCGTATCTAAGTCCTTGAAAAACGAGATTTGAAAATGATAAAGGCTATTCGTCTTCCGCAGCAGAGAACAACCGTTTAGCTTTCCGAGGGCGGCTTGAATCGACCAGGGAGGGTTTGTGGCGCAAACGAAGTTAGAAGCCATTGGACTCCGGCATGAATACTACCAGCCGCGAACAGGGAGTAGGCTACTCGCGCTGGACAATGTCAATCTGAAGGTGAACGAGGGTGAGTTTGTCACGATCGTCGGACCCAGCGGTTGCGGTAAGACCACCTTTATCAATCTCGCCGACGGCCTACTAAAACCCACGGCAGGTAAGCTTCTCATCGATGGCAAGCCGGTGACGGGACCAGGCACGGATAGGGGAATGGTTTTTCAGGATTCCTGCCTGATGCCGTGGCGGACCGTGCTGAAAAACGTCATCTTTGGTTTGGAATGCCAGGGGCTTGACAATGGTACAGGTCACGAACGCGCCCGCAAGTTTATCAAGCTCGTTGGGCTCGAAGGATTTGAGGACCATTATCCGCATGAACTATCCGGTGGGATGCAGCAGCGCTGTAATCTTGCGCGTGCGCTCACGGTGGATCCCAAGATTCTCATTATGGATGAGCCCTTTGCCGCCCTGGACGCGCAAACACGAGAAATCATGCAGCTTGAATTACTGAGGATCTGGCGCGAAGCCGGCAAGACCGTATTGTTTATCACTCATCAGATCAACGAAGCGATTTATCTTGCCGACCGCGTGATTGTGTTCGGAGCCCGTCCGGGCAGAGTCAAAGAGACGATACAGATCGATATCCCTCGTCCGCGTCCGCTTTCCGTCAAACGAGCCAAGCAGTTTCTCGAGTATGAGGATCACCTCTGGAACTTGATAGAGGAAGAAGTGAAAAAGACGATGGTGGCAGACCAGGTCGTCCGCAATATCGACGCCTGAATACCATGCTCGGGATACGGCGCCGGGCAGTAACCGACTCTTTAGAGCTTGCCATATAAGGCGGGTCTGTTGTGTTCTTCACACGGAGCGAGGTCGTCTGCCAAGTTGCCTGCCGCGCTTTATTTATACTGTTATGCCCAAGGCTTCTCTGGGATGAGCGAATATTCCGGGGTGTCAGCTGTAACAGACCGCCGCAGGAGGTATTCTTCATCAGCTTTTCTGTCTCATCGCGGGAAATGCGGGAAGGGTCGGGCCGATCGTAGCCGTCATCGGTAGTGCTGGTTGGGGTCGCGCCACTTGATCAGTTTGGGAGGCGAAATGGCAGAGAAAAGAGACATGGTTCAGATCGAATCGTTGGAAAAGTTTTTTGGCGAAGACAAAGAACGGGTTCACGTTTTGAAAGGGGTGTCGCTGAATATTCCAGAGGGGTCCTTGTACACTTTTCTAGGACCGAGCGGATGCGGGAAAACAACGACTCTTAGATGCGTCGCTGGACTCGAAAGGCCCGATGGCGGCAGGATCTCCATCGACGGCCAGACAGTCTATGCGTCGGGAGAACGGGTCTATGTCCCGACGAACAAACGGCCAATAGGGATGGTTTTCCAATCCTATGCCATTTGGCCTCACATGACTGTCGCAGAAAATGTCGCGTATCCTTTGACCATTCAGCGACGGGCCAAAGCGGAAATAAAGAGACGGGTCAGTGAAGTGTTGAAAATTGTCGGCCTCGATGGTTTGGAAGATCGGCCTGCGCCCAAATTATCCGGCGGCCAGCAACAGCGTGTCGCTTTCGCCCGTGCCCTGGTGAACGAGCCGAAAGTTATGCTGTTGGACGAACCCTTGAGCAATCTTGACGCCAAACTGCGAGTGCAAATGAGATCCGAGATCAAAGCCTTGCAGCGCCGGACTAATATCACGACCATATTTGTGACTCACGACCAATCGGAAGCGTTGGCGATCTCCGACCAAATTGCCGTCATGCATGGAGGCAAGCTTATCGAGGTGGGATCACCTCACCAACTCTATACGCGACCGACACGCCGGTTTACGGCCACGTTCCTGGGTCTGACGAATCTCATCGAGGGAAAAGTGCTGGAGGTCGATGGCGATTCCGCGCCTGGAAGGATGCAAACCAAAAAAGGGATTTTGACCTTCATTCCGACAACTACACTGAAGAAAGATCAAGCAGCAGTGATTTCCATCCGCCCGGAAAACATCCCGCTGCACAAGGAGAAGCCGCAGGGGCTCGACAATATATTAGAGGGTACGGTGAAGGAGGCGATTTTTATGGGGGATGCGTACCAGTGCAAGATTGCGGTAGGCGACGATTTGCTCGCCGTGCACACCCATCCTTTCAACTCTGTCAGTCCTGGAGATAAGGTCTATCTCCATTTGGATCCGGGAAGTTGCAATGGGCTTCCGGCCGATGATAAAGAAGGAATTGATGAATCGATGTTAGGAGACTAGGGACCAGCTCGTTGGCGTGAATGAAAGGAGAATGACCGATGACGGCCTTGGAAGCCAAAAAGCTCGCAGAGGAAGACATAAGAGCCGGGAAAACACCGGGTTATACTGACCTGAGGGAGTGGCTTGAAATCGTCGATAGCTTCGGTGAACTGAAGAGGATCGACGGAGTTGATTGGAATCTCGAAATGGGCACACTGTCGGAACTCATCGCCCGTGAAAGCAAAGGGCCGGTTCCGGCATGCTTGTTCGACAATATCAAGGATTACCCCAAAGGGTATCGGGTGTTGTTCGCGCAAAATGCCTCCTTCAAGCGGATGGCGTTGAACTTGGGCTTGCCTCTGGATCTCACCAGCCTCGACCTGGTGAGAGCATTGCGTCAGAAACTTGCCACCCATCAAAACACTCCTGCCAAAACCGTAACAAAAGGCCCGATATTGGAAAACGTTCTCTCGGGCAACGATATCAATCTTCTCAAATTTCCAGTTCCACTGATTCACGAATTGGACGGTGGTCGTTTCATTGGCACGGCCTGTCTCGTCATTACTCGCGACCCCGATGAAGGCTGGGTTAACTTCGGCGCCTATCGCGGTATGGTGCAGGACGAAAAGAGCATGAGCCTGTATATATCGCCGGGAAAGCACGGTACGATCCAACGAGCCAAGTATTTCGAGAAAGGTAAACCCTGCCCGGTGATTGTCTCCGTAGGCCAAGACCCCGTGCTGTTTATGGTTTCTGGCAACGAAATTGACTACGGAGTATCCGAGTTCGATTATGCGGGTGGTCTAAAGGGTGCTCCCATCGAGGTCATCGAAGGAAAAGCGACGGGGCTGCCGTTTCCGGCGCATGCGGAGATTGTGATTGAAGGCTCCATGGACCCGAACGATAGAAGAACCGAAGGTCCTTTTGGCGAGTGGACAGGCTACTACGCCAGTTCCAGCCGGCCCGAGCCGGTAATTCGTGTGCAAAATATTTATCATCGCAACGATCCCATCCTGACCGGCGCGCGTCCCGGGCGTCCACCTTCAGATTATTCGCTGGCTAAATGCATGGTGAAGTCCGCCCTCATTTGGGATCAGGTGGAGAAAGCGGGTGTGCCGGATGTGAGGGGCGTCTGGTGTCACGAAGCCGGCGGGGGAAGGTTGTTTAACGTCATTTCCATCAAGCAGCGCTATCCCGGACACGCGCGGCAGGCAATGTTGGCCGCCTCTCAGGTGCATGCCGGCGCGTACCTTGGGCGCTACGTGATAGTCGTTGATGAAGACATTGACCCGACGAACATGTTCGATGTCATCTGGGCGTTAGCGAGTCGCTCCGATCCCGTAGAATCGATCGAGATCCTGCGGCGCTGTTGGAGCGGTCCGCTGGATCCACGCATTCATCCGAGTAAGAAGGGGTTTAATTCTCGCGCTGTCATTGATGCATGCCGTCCCTTCGAGTGGATTAAGGAATTTCCGCCGGTTGCGGAGTCAAGCCCCGAGCTCAAAGAAAAAGTACGGGCAAAGTGGAAGAAAGTAATCGAAGGGTAAAAACAGTTGCTTTCGTCGCGTGCACAAAAAGGGTGGCTGCCGAACAGCCGCCCTTTTTTATCAGCCACATCGGTTTCCGCAGCATGGTTCAAACGATCACGGTTGATTGATTGTCAGCGCTTTTCCAGCGGCGCCGGCATAGAAAACGACAAGTTTCACAGGGGTGTTACTTACAGCACGACCGACATGCCTCACGTTAGTGACCTCGGCCAAACCCTCTCCTGATTCCAGCCGCTTTGAGCGACCATCGGCAAGAGTGATTTCCAGCGTCCCTTCGATCACAAACGCAAAAGACGGGACCGGATGGTAATGCCATCCCGTGCTTCCTCCAGGCGCAATTTCCAGATACAACGCGGTTACCTCCGCCTGTCCTTCGGGATAAACGATTTGTAGCCCATCCCAACTGCTGGTCGTCTTAAAAAGCGGAGTCACTTTGACGGCAGCGGTTTTGTCGACCGGTGAAGCGACACCGGGCGAAAGCGCAAAGAACACGATCATGCAGAACCCGACGCTTGTTTTTTTCATCATGCACCCTCTGCTGTAAAATCGAGCAATCATAGCAGGGAACGCCGGCCCGTGCATCACAGCACCAAGGCGAGTGCGGATTTTGCTCTCCCAGTCGGTGGCAACGAGGAGAAGATTGAGGATGGAGACGAAGCCTCGTCGCAGCGCTCCTCGGGATGACAGCGTTGGGAGTTATCCTGGCTAAAAGGGGGAAAACCGAAATCACAAGCGCAGATCAGGCAGTGGGCTACTTTCAGTAGCACACTGCCGCAGATCGCCATTTCTTGCGCCACCGTGGCACGTTTGTTAGTTTCGGTGAGAAATTTGAACAAACGACCTTGGAGACTTCATGACAAAGCAACTGTTGAAATATGTCGGCCATAGCGTGCCGCGGGTCGACGGCATCGAAAAAGTCACGGGCCGAGCGAAATTTGTTGGCGATTTGGTCATTCCCGGTATGCTTCACGGCAAAATTCTTCGTAGTCCGTATCCACATGCGCAGATTGTTTCGATCGACAGCTCACGAGCTCAAGCATTACCCGGCGTTCAAGCCGTGCTAACGGCGGCGGATATCACCGACCTGGTTTCGACGTATAACGGGCGGCCGGTGATTGCCGTGAATAAGGTTCGCTATGTGGGGGAGCCGGTGGCTGCGGTGGCTGCTCGCGACCTGGCGACAGCAGAAGAGGCGCTTGCGCTCATCGCAATCAATTACGGCGAACTGCCGGCCGCTGTGGGAATCGACGCGGCGCGCGCCTCGGGCGCCCCACGCATTCATGAAGAGCGCAGCGACAACATTTGTACCCACGAAACCGTGGAGCGAGGCAACGTGCAGGAGGGGTTTGCCCAATCGGATCTGGTGGTCGAGGATCAATTCACATTTCCCATGGTTTATCACTATGCCATGGAGCCGCATTCCGTGATTGCCGCGTGGAATGAGGAGGGGCTTACGGTGTGGTCCTCGGCGCAGCATCCCTTTCAGGTACGCAGCGATCTTGCCAAGGTTTTCCGCATGCCCATTTCCCAGGTACGCATGATTATCTCTTATCTTGGTGGCGGCTACGGCAGCAAATCGTACACAAAATTCGAGCCGTTGGTTGCCGCCCTGGCACGCAAAGCCGGCGCACCCGTCAGAATTTGTAATTCCGTTAGCGATTCTATGCTTACCGTGCGACGACACGCCGCCACCGTACGTCTAAAGACGGGATTTAAACAGGACGGCACGATAACCGCCCGAGAAGCGGAGATCTATTTGGATACGGGTGCATACGATGACAACGGTCCCCAAGTAACAATGCGGGCCGCCACGAGGGTACTGGGTCCCTATCGCATCCCGAACATCAAGACGAACGCCTACTCAATTTACACGAATTCTGCGTCCGCCGGATCGTTTCGCGCCATTGGCGCACCCCAGGTGATTTTCGCCGGCGAGTCGCAGATAGACATTGCGGCGGCTCGCTTGAGAATCGATCCGTCAAAACTGCGGCTTAAAAATCTCCTCAACCGAGGCGAAGAGCTGCGACCTGGACTCAAAGGAATGGATGCGAACTTGGTTGCGGGATTGAAGAAACTTCTGCGCGCCGGCCAATGGAACTATTTCACCAGGAACAAAGCCACGCCGGTCGGTCTCGCTTGCGCGGTCACAAACGCAGGAGCCACGCCGGTATCAGTCGCCATGGCACGCCTGCAGTCCGACGGCGTCGTCAATATCCTCGCCGGCAGCACGGAGATGGGGCAGGGAGTACGTACTGTTCTGGCGCAGATCGCAGCTGAAGAGTTGACCGTCTCTTTGAACCATATCCGGATCATGGGTGCAGATACCAAGCTCACACCGTATGACAGCTCGACCGGTTCAAGCCGGTCCACCACGTGCATGGGGAATGCAGTCCAAGCGGCGGCCAGGGATTTGAAAAGGCAACTGATCAAGATCGCCGCACAAGCTTTTCGTGTCCGGCCCACTGCGGTGCGACTACTTGAGGGCGCATTGATTTGTGGCGAAGCTCGCTTGACGTTCAAAGAGGCGCTGGAGGCGCGCTTTGGTAGAGGCTCGGGCGGGGAGTTAATTGGGCATGGAGACACTGGTCCTGAGATTACGGACAACACACTGCCGGTTTTTTGGGAGGTCGGGATGGGGATGGTGGAGCTACGTGTCGATCAAGAAACGGGCGAAGTCCAGCTCAAGCGCTTGATTTCGCTTGCCGATGTGGGGAAGGCTATTCACCCTGAAGGGTGTATCGGGCAGGAGGAAGGCGCCGCAATGATGGGAATCGGACACACGTTGTTCGAAGAAATGGTGTATGACTCAAACGGACAATTACTCAACCCGAATCTCATAGACTATCGCGTTCCCGCCTTTCGCGATGTTCCGGAAGAATTCCATACGATTCTGCTCGAAAATCAAGATGGTCCCGGCCCCTATGGAGTTCGCGGTATGGGCGAAGGGGGACTATTATCGGTGGCACCGTCAACGACCAATGCTTTTGCGCGCGCCACGGGGGTGCGCATCAAAGACTTGCCTCTTACTCCCGAGCGTGTGTGGAGAGCGCTGCGGGAGGCAAAAAGTCGTACTCTTTGATCGGCTCAGTTGGATTTTATCCCGGCTCCGCCGCTGTTGTCGGAAAGCGGGATCGTCATGCTAATCTCTGTTCCTTTTCCGGGAGCGGTTTGGATTGTAAGATGACCCCCTAGTCTCTCGATTCTTTCCCTCATGGCGCGAAGCCCGTAATGGGTTCCACCCTCGACCGAAGACACCTCAAAACCAACCCCGTTGTCTATCAACAGCGCCCGGTACGCGGTTGGCTCGCGGTACAGCGATAACCTGAGGTCGGAGGCGCGGGAGTGGCGCACGGCGTTGATCACTCCCTCTCGCAGTGCGTAGTAGAGCTCGCGTTCAATCTCATGGGGCAGGCTAGCGCTCGCGATGGTGCATTGGAAATCCATGCGGAGCCCAGATCTGGAACAGAAGATTTCTAGCTCTTCTCTCAAGCGGCGTTCCAGAGTGCCTGCAGTGAGATCGGCCTGGGTTTGATTGTCGGAAAGAAGACAGCGGATCTCCGCTATGACCGTGTCGCTGTTTCTGCGAATGATTTCCAGCTCTTTTTCGAGGCCTTGAGGTTCAGCGAGCAGCTCTCGGAGGCAGAAATCCGCCCTTGCTCGAAGGCTAGAAAGAGGCTGCAGCACCCGGTCGTGTAGATCGCGCAATAATCGACGCCGCTCTTCTTGAGCAGCGGCTATCGCAAGTTGAGCTTCTCTGGCGCTTTTCTTAACCTGTTTTCTTTTCACCGACAGTGTTCGCCTGTCTAGGATGCGAGGGATGCTCAACGAGACGTTCGCGGGGACTCAAGCGGTCTCTCCGTGGATAACGGGCATCTCGACTTGTCTGCCCATACAAGCTCCGCGTCGCTTGACGGCCAGGCTCGGTGCGTCTATCGCACTGATGCCGAGGTGTCTAACTGTTGGCTGTTTTCTAAGCCATTGTCCAACAGTGCGAGGATCTCCTTCAGAGAAGTAATACGTAAAAAGGATGCCGACGTGTACTCACCCTCGCGATCCAACAAAATCCCCTTGAGACCCGCCGTGGTTGCTCCTTGACGGTCTTTCTGCTCGCTATCCCCTATGTGGACCGCGTGCTCCGCTTTAATTTTATGCCGGTCCAGCGCGGCTTGGAAGATTTCTGCCGCCGGTTTAGCATACCCGACGTGGCTGGAGACAAGGACATGCTCAAAACAGTGACCGATCTGTAGCCCGTCGAGTATTTGCACCAAACGTGAATCGAAATTAGAAATGACCGCCAGGGACAAACCGTGGCGCTTCAGAGCGGCGAGGGTTGCGGGAACGTCCGAGTACAGGGTCCAAGCCTCCGCGCGAGCAAAGTAGCCAAACAAATCTGAAAAATATTCGTCGAACCGCTCAAACGGTTGCCACGGATCGATCACTTGCCGAACAAGTTGTTCCCACCAGTTACGTTCCAATTTTGGGAGTTCCGCGGGATTTGCGCCAGGAAATGCCAGGGGAGACGCTGATTCAAAACAGCTTCGAAACCTTGCAGAGACCGCCCCGGAAGGAATTTCTTTGCCGTATCTCGCGGCAACAAGGGCATAACTTTCCCCGACTCGTCTCACAGGTCGGATTAGCGTTCCTGCAGCATCAAAGAAACACGCTTTAGCCGGCATTGGCGCGTGGTGGTTGTCCCCCGGTTGGTTCGATTGCAACCCGCTTATCATTCCTTATAATAGTAAGGGATGCAAGGCAAAGGTGCTCTGATTATTATCGACGTTCAAAACGACTTCTGTCCCGGAGGGGCCCTACCGGTCACGGATGGTGACCAGGTGGTTCCTGTCCTGAACCGCTACATCGAGAAATTCTCCCGCGCCGGGCTGCCTATTTTTGCGACGCGTGATTGGCATCCGAAAAAAACCAGGCATTTTAAAGAGTACGGCGGACTCTGGCCGCCTCATTGCGTTCAACATACAAAGGGCGCGGAGTTTCGCGCCGGTCTCTCCCTGCCCAGAGATGTCGTGGTTGTTTCCGCTGGTATGTCTCCCGATGAGGAGGGCTATTCCGGATTTGAGGGAAGAGATCAAGACGGAGCTAATTTAGCCCACCTTTTGCGCGCGTCTGGCGTTCAGAGGATTTTCGTGGGTGGTCTGGCGACAGATTATTGCGTTAAACACACGGTTTTGGATGGACTCAAGCAAGGTTTCGCGGTCGTTTTGCTCGAAGACGCGGTTCGCGGTGTGAATTTACAGCCAGATGATGCGGAGCAGGCAATTAAAGAGATGGTGAGCGCGGGCGCGCGGAAAGAGACACTGGCGAGTTTTGCTGGCTGATCGCTTGGCGCGCGTGCTAACGTAAAAAAGCTCGCTTACTTTCTACTCTCCACCACAGATTTCGTCGGTTCATTGTCACCAAGCTCGTTTGCTTCCAACTAACTCGAGGTTACATCGAAGTGACCACTGACTTATTGTACAAGGCGGAAATGGATATCGCAGAACGGGCGGCGCGTGAAGCCGGCAGTGTCATTATGAGCCGTTTCAGAGGCGTTTTCGATGTTCGGGACAAAGGCAGGAATAACCTCGTGACAACGGCTGACATCGAGGCAAACCAGCAGATCCGGGAAATCGTTCAGTCGCAGTTTCCCCAAGACGGCTGGCTTTCAGAGGAAGACAAGGACAGCTCTCATAGGTTGGTATCTTCAAGGGTGTGGGTGGTGGATCCGATCGATGGGACCAAAGAGTTTATCGAGGGAATTGGGCAGTTCGCGGTTTCCGTCGGTTTTGTCGTGGATGGGGCGCCCAAGGCCGCCGCAGTTTACAATCCAGTCGAGAATAGCCTCTATCGGGCAGCAGCTGGGCAGGGTGCCTATTTGAATGATCAGCGTATTCGAGTGAACCCGTGCTCCGGGGTGGACGGTGCGCTTTTGCTCGTAAGCCGATCAGAGCCGAAACAAAAATTTCAGATTTTTTTGGAGCGTTGTCGTATCGAGCCCGTGGGAAGCATCGCCAATAGGCTCGCAAAGGTGGCAGGTGGTGATGGCGATGGCACGCTGACTTTTCGCTCCATCCATGATTGGGATATCTGTGGCGGGGCGTTGATCGTAGAAGAGGCGGGCGGGCGAGTTGTCGATGCAAGCGGCAATTCGCTGGTGTTCAATCGACGCGACACGCGGCATCGGGGAATTGTTGCCGCCGATCGGCCTTTGGCCAAAGAACTACAACAAATGGTCGCGGATGTCCTGTTGCATAAGGAAACCGTTTCCATCTCAGCGAATCAAAAGTCATGAAGCCGTGCGTCTACTGTGGCGATCGTGTGCTGTTTTGGCGCCGGACCTGCCGGGATTGCAAGAAGCTCCTCGAGCGAGTGGAGGATCTCCGTGGGCGCGTGGGTTACGGAGAATTTCTGGATCAGTTAGAGCGCACTCACGTGGACAAAGAAAAGATTGTCAGGTTTCTCAGCGCGGATCCAGACGGAAAGGGAAGCGTTCAGGATCAGGTGACGGCCGAAATGACGACCGAGCTCATGAAGGTCATGGGTATCGGCGGGCGGCAGACGCCTGAGGAAGTCAAACGCATACGGGAGTCTGTTTCCAAAGTTCCGAAATGAGACGCGCGCTCGGCGATGAGAACCACTTTCTATCTATCCGTTTTGTTTCTAACACTCTACCTGGTCGGATTAGTCATCCGCCAGTATCTTTTCATCCGGGACAAGAGGCGTATGCAAAGCGAAAGTCGTCCTGGAGGGCGGGTCATTGCGCGCGCGGAGGAGATTGCCCCGGGCTCGGTAAAAAAATTCTGGCTCATCTGTCAAAAACACCGAGTTGATGCGTTCTTGGTGAATCACGACAACCAATTTCACGCTTACGTTAACCGTTGCCGCCACATGACAACTCCGCTGGATTTCGTGCGTGATCAATTCTTCAGCGAGGATGGACGGCATCTCATGTGCTATACTCATGGGGCGCTTTACGAGCCCGCAACCGGAATCTGCGTGGAAGGGCCCTGCAAGGGAGAGTCACTTTATCGATTGCCGGTGAGGGTCGAGCAAGGCGATGTGTTAGTTGGGTGTCCAACGGAAGATCTTGCCTATCTGGCGGACTAGCCGGCTTCGCGCATAAAAGTTTATGGGTGCATGAGAAGTGGCCGGAGATTATAATAAACGCAAAGGACGGCTACTCGTCGGCCGCGTCGGGGAATTGGCTCCGGGAACAAGCAAAAAATTCATGCTGAGGTGTGACGATGAAGAGGTCGAAGCCATGCTATTGAATTTCGAAGGAAAGCTTTATGCTTACTTCAATCGGTGTCGCCATATCGGTATCGCGCTCGACTGGTTGGATAACCAGTTCTTCTCGCGGGACAAGCGCTACCTGATCTGTGCCAATCATGGCGCGATCTACGAGCCCCGGACGGGCGAATGTGTTTGGGGTCCATGTGCCGGAGAATCGCTGTACCGTGTGCAGCTGGAGATTGAAGGCGAGGAGGTCTTCGCCCGGTGCCCCGAGAGTCCGAGCGATGGCAAAGAAACTACAGCGCTGTGACCACCGAGAGAGGTTTTCATGCATGGATGTTTGTTTTGTGACATCATCGAGGGCAAATCAAAAGCCAACGTTGTGTACCGCGATGACGCTGTTGCTGCTTTCAATGACATCGCGCCGAGGGCGCCTGTTCACGTACTTATCGTGCCCTGCAAGCACATCGCTTCCCTGCTGGACTTGACTGTAGAGGATGAACGGGTGATTGGACACATTTTTAACGTTGCCATCAAGCTCGCCAGGGAGCGAGGGATCGCGGCGCCCGGGTTTCGCATCGTTGTCAACTGCGGGAACGACGCCGGTCAATCGGTTTTTCATCTCCATTACCATCTTCTAGGGGGCCGTGCATTCGGTTGGCCTCCGGGTTAAGAGATGGTGCCGGGCGGACTGATTCCTTCGATTGGGAGATTACTATGACAGCGGTCGAGTGGCGAAATCCAACGAGCGAAATGGCCATTCAGCAGTTCGACATGGCGGCCGAGCGGTTGGATCTCGATGCCAACGTGGCTGCCAGGCTCAGAAGACCGGATCGTGCATTGATTGTCAGTGTCCCAACTCGGATGGATGACGGCACGGTGCATGTGTTTACCGGCTATCGCGTTCAGCACAATGATGTTCTGGGTCCTTTCAAAGGCGGTATTCGTTACAGCCCTGACGTCAACCTGGGGGAAGTGTCGGCGCTGGCCATGTGGATGACCTGGAAATGCTCGCTGGTTGGCTTGCCGCTGGGCGGGGCCAAGGGAGGCGTCGCGTGCGACCCCGCTTTGCTGTCACGTCAAGAGCTTCAATCGATGACCCGGCGCTATACGGCGGAGATTCTCAACTTTATCGGCCCTCAGATAGATGTTCCGGCGCCGGATATGGGGACCAACGAGCAGATCATGGCCTGGTTCATGGACACCTATAGCCAGCACAAGGGTTACGCTGTTCCCGAGGTCGTTACAGGAAAGCCCCTCGATATCGGCGGTACTTTGGGTCGGCGCGAAGCTACAGGCCGAGGGGTAGTTTATACGATCGTCGAGGCGGCCAAGCACTTGGGCGTCGATTTAAGCCAATGCACTGCTGCGGTTCAAGGTTTCGGCAATGTTGGTTCAGTGGTCGTAAAAGAGTTGACCAACATCGGGGTAAGGGTGATTGGCGTCTCTGATCGCACTGGTGGATTTTATGATCGCAAAGGCCTGCCGGTCGACCGACTGCTGGAGGTGGCGGACAAAAATCACAGTTTGGAAGGTTTTCCTTACGGTGAAAGAATCATCAATGCGGAACTCCTGGAGCTAGCCTGTGACATCCTAGTACCTGCCGCCTCCGAAATGCAGATCACCGCGGAAAATGCGCCACGCCTGAATTGCCGGATTTTGGCCGAAGGAGCCAATGGTCCCACCACCGTAGAAGCCGATGCAATCCTTCGAGACAAAGGCATTTTCGTGGTCCCTGATATCTTGGCGAATGCCGGAGGCGTCGTGGTTTCCTACTTCGAATGGGTCCAGGATCTACAGAATTTCTTTTGGACGGAAGAAGAAGTGCACAGCAAGTTGAGGGATGTACTGGTCAAATCCTTCCGCGCCGTTTTAAAAACGAGCCTCGAGCAGAAAGTGGATATGCGCCTGGCGGCCCTGATGATGGGGATCGATCGCGTTGCTCGCGCAATGTTGTGGCGGGGACTGTACGCGTGATCCGCTTTTATGCCTGTGCAAGCGCATTGAACGCCGTATGGCAGTCTGGTACTAAAGAAGCGATTCTGGCGAAAGGGAACCGACCATGATTCAGGCCACGCAAATTAGACCGGGGATGATTATCATTCATGAAGGGGAGCTTTATCGCGTCACGGTGGTGAAACATTTAACCCCCGGAAACAAGCGCGGGTTTATGCAGACCAAAATGAAGAATCTCAAGAGCGGTATCGGGACGGAGTACAAGTTTCGCTCGGAAGATCGCGTCGAGCAGGCGACACTCTATACGCGTCAGATGCAGTACCTATATGCTGAAGGGGATTTTCATACTTTCATGGATACCGAGAACTATGAGCAAGTCACTTTGACCGAAGAGGACATCGCTGACTTGCTACCTTTTTTGTTGCCCAATGCAGTGGTGGAGGTTGAATTCTACGACGGCAAACCCATCGGCGTTAGCCCCCCTTCGACGGTGGAGCTTCAGGTGGTCGATACGGAGCCGTCACTTAAAGGAGCGACAGCGAGCGCCTCATACAAGCCCGCAAAATTGGAAACCGGCGTGACAATCCAAGTTCCGCCCTTTATCCAGGTGGGGGACAGGGTTCGGGTCGATCCTTCCGAGGGGACGTATCTGGAACGCGTTAAGTAAACCGTATCTTCTCCCATGTGTCCTTGACCTGTTGCTCGAGATGTTCAAGGGTGCCGTTGTTCTCAATGACGTAATCGGCTAGCCGCGACTTGGCCTCGAGACTCATCTGGGCCTGGAGATGTCGTTCAGCCTCATCTTCGGTTAAGCGGTCTCTCTTTTGGAGTCTGGTTTTCTGAATGCCTGCTTTGCACGAAACAAGAATTACAGGTCGCAGCCAGAGATGCATTTGGTTTTCGAACAGCAGGGGAACTTCGTAAACGATGATCGAATGGCCGGCTTGTGCCGCTTCACGAATCTTATTCTCCGCCAGAGCGCGAACTCGCGGGTGAATGATGGCTTCGAGCTTCTTGCGGGCGTCAGCACTATCAAAAATGAGTTTTCTCAACTTTTGGCGGTCGAGAGTCTTGTCTTCATTGAGAATGTCAGGGCCGAAGCTCGCGACGATTTCCGTCCACGCTGTCTCTCCCGGCTGCACCACCTCACGGGACAGCTCGTCCGCGTCGATAACGACCACGCCCAATCGGCGCAAAATGTTCGCCACCGTGCTCTTGCCTGAGGCGATTCCTCCAGTGAGGCCCACTAGTTTCACCGGTTCAGTGATGGCAACCATGTTCCTGTCTTTCAAAGCGTCTTGGGCCTAGTTGTTAGCATGATTTCAAGATAATGGCACGGGTCATCATATACACTACGAGCTATTGCCCTTATTGTTTAAGGGCGAAGGCTTTATTGCGGTCCAAAAACATCGACTACGAAGAGATCGATGTTACCAATAATGCGGCTCGCCGAGCTGAGATGGAAATGAAATCGGCGCGCAAAACAGTTCCGCAGATCTTTATCGATGGAATTCCCATCGGGGGATTTGACGAAGCCCGTCAGCTGGATGCTACGGGCGAACTGGAGCGTCTGCTAAGACGTTCCAGTGAAGGCGGTTAGATACGGGAGGGATCGTTTTCCTCTCGCGTTGGAGGCGGCGAGCGGATTCGAACCGCTGCATCGAGGTTTTGCAGACCTCTCCCTTAACCACTTGGGTACGCCGCCCCACGAAAATAGGTACCACGAACGTTTTGGGAGTTGCAAGGATGCTCAGAATGATTTGACAACCCAAAACGAAACCAGTAATTAAACCTACCGAACGGAGTATCCCGCGCGTCCTAGCGAGCGTGGTGCGGCTTTGGGTGTTGGACGTGAGGGTTACGAAGGTTCGAATGTTCGAAATGTGAGAGCGAACCATGGCGACGATGATCACCAACGAGTGCATTAATTGCGGGGCGTGCGAACCAGAGTGCCCAAACAACGCAATTAGCCAGGGAGACCCGGTATACGTGATCGATCCCTTGTTATGCACCGAATGTGTCGGGTTCCATGATTATGAAGCCTGCGCGGCAGTGTGCCCGGTCGATTGTTGCGTGACCGACCCGAAAAACATTGAAAGCGAGGAGGTTTTGATTTCTCGGGCGCGTTCTCTTCATCCGGATGTCGATTTCGGAGGCAATTTTCAGTCACGCTTTCGAAAGCCGGCGAGCGAGCAAAAGGCTCGCGCGGTGCCTCAGCAGGCAGCGACTGTAACTGCTGCCGAGATGCCACGGGCCCCGATCATGACGGCGGCTCCCGCCCCGACCACAACGCCGGCTCCCGC
>CAYPHJ010000063.1:0-26018 GCA_964410485.1 uncultured Syntrophobacteraceae bacterium | reverse complement strand
AGGCGCAGGTTGGGATACTTCTCGAAGGTCCCTTTCAAGATCATGCGCTCAATCATCAGGGTTGTGCGAAACGTGAATTGCAGGACGTTGCCGAGTATAGGCGATAGCGGATCGTCGGCATCGAGACCACCTTCCAGAGGATGGACGAAGAACAGCAGATCCAGTTCCTGAGCCGCCTGGAAGAAAGGTTCGAACACTTGATCGTCCAGCGGCTTGTCCCCAACTGCATTGCCGATCTCCAGACCTTTAAGCCCCATGGATTTGGCTTCCCGGGCAATGGCAATCGACTGTTCGACGCTTTGGAGCGGCACGCTGCCGAAGCCCGTGAAGCGCGCGGGATATTTATCGACGACCCGTTGAATAGCTTCGTTCTGCCGGCGCGAAAAGTGCGCCGCCACGGCGGGTTCTTCCCAGTAGAACAGGAGAATCGGCGACGGTGAAATCGCCTGGAGTTCGATGGACATCGCATCCAACGCCTTGACCCGTGCGGTCGCATCGTAAGCGCCCGCGCCGAGCCCGGGACGAAAGCCAATCGGCGACGTGACCGACAATTTCCCATTGTCGAGCACGAGCTTGGGCTTGCGCTCTTCATACCGGCCGGGGTTCTGCAGCGCTTCGACAGGAAAAAAGTGCGAATGAAGATCGATGTTCATGATTTTTCCACCGGAACCGGCTCGGCCACACGCGCAAAGTCTGCCCCTGGTTGCGCTACTGCCCGGTGGAAGCCGTGCATGGTGGCGGTGCGATAACCTCGCTATTTGCCGTCGTCGAGGCTGACAGTGATGATCGCATTGGCAATCAGCCAGCCATCATCGCCCTTCTCATTGAGCACCTGCAATCCGCCGTGGACCACATTGATGTTCCCCTTACCGTGCGGCAACGTTTCCAGCACGGCCTGGCGATCAACTGCTTCGGGCTTGGGCACACCGATGGTTACATCAACCCGCATATCGTCGGCGGTCTTGCCCACTAGCCGCGGAAATCCCAGGCTACTGTGATGGATCGCATCGAATACCGCCCGTTTGGCGGCAGTGGTGTAATCCAATCCGTGAACATCCACTCCCATACCCATTTCCGTAACGCACCGTACCAAAGCCATAATTGCGTCACCTCCAGCTGTAAACTGCAGTCAAACCAATTCTTGCCGATATCCACAGTAGGCGAGTGGATGACGACATGTTGCTGATCTTGCCGCTCTTTGCCCCATCATCTGCGAGAAGACGCCGTTAGCGCAAACCGTCACTCAGGAAAGTCTTCCGCTCTTAACTCAATGGGTTTGCCATGAGGCGTTCTGTGCATCGCGCGCTCCCAGGCGCGGTAATGCTGCGCAAGCGATTGCGCCGACGTCACGCCTTTTTCCGCAACCATGCGTTCGAGTGTGGCAAGCCAATGGTGATAGTAGGTTTCTCCGGTGTCGGGATCGCCGGCGGCCTGAGCTTTCTTGATTTCATCGCCAAGCATCGTCGCCCACTCGCTCCAGGCGAACAGACCTCTTTCGTACAGCACCAGCGCCATGGCAAACGCATGGGCTTCCCAGGGGACGCGAAAAACAGGGCCGTTCGAGTCGCGCGGAATGCCCGGAACCGCCTCCGCGACACGCCGGGCGGTTGCCGGATCAACGGATGATGATTCAGGCATGTTCGAGATAAGGCTCAAACGCTTCGATGGAAATTTTCAACTTCGGGTCCGCATCCGCGCCCCAAAGCTCTTGGGCATCGAAACGCACGGTATAAAGCCACTGCGGATCCTCGCCTTTGCCGATAGTCACGGAATCGGGAAAAATGTGAGCTCCATGCAAGCGCTCGACCACTCCAACATGTCCGCGCGCATAGCGCGGCAAGCGCGTATGCGTCGTTGGGTGAATGTTTTTCGCGCGCACGCGGTCACCGACATTGAAGTGTGCCGGCGCGGGCGCCGGTCGTCCATAGGAGCCGCGCCGCACGACATGTTCGACATCGGCCAGACTGAACCGGCCGCGGATCAGGCTTTTACCAGGGCGCAGGGCGCGCCCGGCCGCGACCTCGTCAGCGTCGATGAGACCGCGTTCAATGAGCAGGCGCACGTTACGCTGAAACCACTTCTCGTAGTAGGAGCTGGTCAAATAGACAGTCGGCGAGAGCAATTCGACCACATAGCGGCTCGTGTCGATGGTCCAGGCACGGAAAACGCCTATCGCCCGGGTCATCGCCAGCACGCGCCCCTCCCAGCGATGATGAAAAACCGGCTCGTTAGGCTCGGGCTCGACCTTGCCAAACCCGTCCATGCCGCCCATATCGTGGACGCCGTCCATCAGGTCGCCTCACTCGGCTTTTTCGGCAGGCCGGCGCCGATCATGCAGTCGCGCGTGATTAATTTGGCAAGCTGCGCCTCGCTCCAGCCCTCGGTTTCGACCGGACGCATCGGCACGACCAGGTAGCGCGTCTCGGCCGTTGAATCCCAAACCCGGATCTCCGTCTCGGCCGGCAGCGTGACGCCGAAATCCGCCAGAACTGCGCGCGGCTCCTTCACGGTGCGCGAGCGGTAGGCGAAGGACTTGTACCATGCCGGCGGGAGGCCGAGCACATCGGTCGGATAACACGAGCACAACGTGCACACGACCATGTTGTGCACCTGCGGCGTGTTTTCGACCGCTACCAGGTGATCGCCAACGCGTCCCACTTGCGCAAGCGTGCTGACTGCTTTGCTCGCATCCTGGAGAAGCGATTGCCGAAAAGAAGGATCGCTCCACGTCTTGGCGATAACCTGCGCGCCAATATGCGGCCCGATTTTGGTTTCATAAAGCTCGATGATGCGATCGAGCGCGGCGGTTTCGATATAGCCCTTCTCGACCAAAATCGTCTCGATCGCCCGCACCCGCAGCTCCATCTCGGAAAGATGCGAGCCCTCATCGTGATCATGATCATGTGCAGCCATAGGCGAACTATAGCCAACGAAACCGGCGGCGTCCAGTAGGAAGAGAAGCGCGGGTCCAGTAAAACCGGAGGGCCAATCTTTGTTGGCAAACTCGGAGAATGCCGGCCCCTCTGGCTACACTGTGAGTTGGTCTTGCGCGCGTATCCGTGCGGGAGTAAAGTCTCGAGAAAACTCGATAATCGGGTGATTCACTTAGGAGGATCAAGCCATGGCTGAGAATATATCGCTGAATGAGCGCGCGGACGCCCTGGAGCGGAAGATGAGCGACGAGCTCGATGTGCTCATTTCTAAATCGGCGCTGTTCAATATGGCCGACGGCAACCTCGGCGCGTCCAACACGGGTTCGGCGGTCACGAATAGAGACGGGAAGTACTATTTGATGGACGACGATCCGCGGCTACCGAAGATGCCGGCGAAGCCGACGATCCTCGACTTTTTCAAGTACCGCGCAAAGGGAATTAACCATCTGCTGCAAAGCGCGACCCATGCGCTGAAGGCGTCCATGGCCGAAAAAACGATTCTCGCCTGCCTGCTGCACGACATCGCCAACGCCATCTTCATCAGGAGCGATCACGGCTACTGGGGCGCGCAGCTGATCGAACCCTACGTCGACGAGGAGGTAAGCTGGGCGATCCGCGCGCACCAGGCGCTGCGCTTCTTCCCCGACGAGTCGGTTGGTTACTCCTATCCGGAAGCGTATGTCAAGAATCTCGGACCGGACTATGAGCCGGACGATTATATTAAGGAAGAATACAAGCGCGCCAGGAATCACAAGTGGTACATGACCGCGCGCATGATTACCGTCCACGACATCTACTCCTTCGACCCCAACGCGGTGGTTAGCTGGGAACCCTTCGTTGACATCGTCGGGCGTAATTTCAAGCAGCCGGAAGAGGGCCTAGGCTTTGACGATAGCCCGGTCTCGCACATGTGGCGCACCATCCGGCGTCCGACAAAGTATCTTTGAGCCGGCCTAAGCGGCCGCACCCAAGTTGACACAAGCGCTGCGCATCGCCTATATCTGATGCACGTGAACGGGAAACAGCAAATGACGAAGTCTGCATAGTTGCGCTGCTATCGCTGCAGTTGCTTGTTCACGATATTGTTCATTGGGGTTAGTTATGACCGACCGCGCTGACGCATTCATCGCCGCGATTGATAGCAGGGTGCAAGAGATCCTTGATCGCTGCACTCGCTGCGCGAAGTGCGTCGAAGTCTGTCCGACAGCGGGACCGGCTGGGATCGATACCCGCGAGCCGAGCGCGATCGTCGGCGACGTGCTGGACATTCTCCGTGGTGGAGGCGATCCGACGAGCCGCGGCGCCCGCTGGGCGGAGACATGCACCGGTTCGGGTCGCTGTCTCTCTGTCTGCGACGACGGCGTCAATCCGCGCTTTATGTTGGCGGCGACCCGCCTCAGGCTCAACGAGCGGCGGGAAGCAAAGGAGCGCCACGCTACCGGCCAAGCTGGTTTCCAAAAGATGTCCGAAGCGGTGAAGGTGCTCTCGCGCTTGCAACTCCCCGCCGACGTAATTGCCACCCTCACACGATCAGCACGCACCGAATCCGAGGCTGCACCGGACATCGTTATGTATCTTGGTTGCAATGTTCTCAAGACGCCCCACATCGCGCTCCTCTGCCTGGAAGTCTTGGATCGGCTCGGCGCGCGCTACAAGGTCTTTGGCGGTCCGGCGAACTGCTGCGGTGTCATTCAGTACCGTGCCGGCGACGCAATGGCGTCCGGTCGAATCGGCGGCAATACGGTGGCCGGATTCGCCGGCACCGGCGCTTCCCGCGTGCTCACATGGTGCCCGACGTGCAACATCCAGCTGAGCGAAATCGTCATGCCGAGCACCGAAGCAGCCTTCGCCCTCCAGCATGTAATTCCGTACATCGCCGCGCGAATCGAGCTTCTTCGCCCGCACTTCATTCGTCCAGTTAAAAAGCGCATCGCTCTGCACGAGCACCCGGGCGTCGCTGGTGTAACCGAAGGAGCCACAAAGATTCTCACCGCGATCCCGGGGATAGAACTGGTCGATCTCGGACAACCCCGGGTCGGCTACATGTGCAACTCGCTCGCGCCTGTGCCAGCATATAAACGCGAGATCCATGCGCGGGAGCTCGACGCGGCGACGGCCGCCGGCGTGGATTGTCTCGTAGGGATCTATCATGCCTGCCATCGCGAGCTGTGCGCCCATGAAACAACGTCCCCGTTTAAGATCCTCAACTTTCTCGAGCTGATCGGTGAGGCTATGGGCGTCGAGAGCGTGGATCTCTTCAAGCAGTGGAAAATGATGCAAGACGTCGATCGCGTACTGGCGGAAGTCGCGAAACAGGCAACCATGGCCGGGCTGGACCTGGATACGGTCCGCGAGGTTTTGATTGCTCATATGCTGCGCGAGCAGCCTCTCCCGGTAGGCGTCCGCGGCACCCCGGCGCCTCTGCCGGCGGCCCCACGACACGGATTTTTCTCCGAGTAGCCCTCGTAGCTCCGAGCCGGCGCGGGACGATTAATGGCGAAAATTATTGACCCTTTGGATCACCACGATTGGAAGTTCTAATCAGGGCAACAAGGAATTCCGTTTCCCAACCAAAGCCGCCGCACTCGACCGCAGCCGGGTGATTTAAGCACACCGGCGTGGGATCAGACTCAGACTTAAAACTCCCCAAGTCCAACGCAAAGTCTCGCGATCGCGTGGGCAGCATTCGACTAGTGTGCCAACAAAGATTTGAGCCGTTTTATTCGCAGACTAGACCCTGGCGCTGGGAACGGAGATTATCCCCTGTTGAAAGTCGTGACCCCGCGGCCGGCGTCCGTGTTAATCACGGCTCCTGTCATGGTTTTTGACTGAGACGACGCCAGTAGCACGTACGCAGCGGCATGGTCTTCGGGGGCGATGGCGAGATCGAGTATATTGTTGGCAGGCCTGGGACTGCGACCGGTGCCGAACACGCCAGCCGCGGCCGCATTTTTCCCCGCAAGCGCAGGGGCCGTTCTGAGATTGGTCACCGTACCCGAGGGTGCTACGCCATTCACTCGGATGTCCGGCGCCAGTTCGTTGGCCAGCTGGCGCATCATGCCCAACGCCGCGTGTTTCGAAGCAACGTAGAGCACCCCGCCACCAACGTAGAAAGATGAGGTGGACAGAGTAAAGACCATACGGCCCCTGGTCTTTTTGAGCTCCGGCAACGCTGCCTTGGCGCCCAGCAGGTAGCCCTTGAGATTGACCCCCAGAACCTCATCGTAGCCGTGTTCCAGCTCCTCGTCCGACAACCCCTCTAGTTTCCGGCGCCCGTCATGAATACCGGCGTTGCCGACGAAGACCGAGAGCTTGCCGAACTCGGAGACTGCCGTTGCCACCGCCTTGCGATTGTCGTCGAGTTTCCTCACGTCGCCCTGTACGACCGCGACTTCGCCCAGCTCTTCCTTGAGGACCTTTAGGCGATCTCCTGAAAGGTCGAAGGCAACGACCTTTGCTCCTTCTTCGACAAACCGATGCACCACCGCTTTGCCGATCCCGGATCCCGCTCCGGTGACTACCGCCACTTCGTTCTCAAGCCATTGCATCTAGCTTCCTCACCCTACAGGCTAGAAAAAACCGCTCAAATTCGCGGACGACAGGACCGCCTGGTCCAGAAGGATGGTTCGTCGGGCAATCTTCCACTTGCCGTTGACTTTGCGCAATACATCGTCGCGCGTCCCTACGAACAAGTCCTGACTATGCTCGAGCTGTGTCCGGTATACGAGGAAGTTGGACCGAACCCTCACCTCGGACTCTGTGGGTGTCTACCTGGGGTTTGCCGTTTCACTCGGCTCCACCTGTACGTTGGTTACGAGGTGGCGTGTACGCGACGGTGGTACTTCTGCCCACGCCACGCCCGTGGCAAGTCGTGCCACACGGGGGTGCAGCGTCTCCTTGGTATCTTCGAACAGTGCAAGCTGCCCAGGCTTGGAGACTCCATCCGCCGGGTCGGTCATGTTCAATGGATTGTAGCGGTCCGGCATCCAATACACGACGTCATCCGTAAAAAGGTCCAACAACACGATTTGTGACTATCAATCTTTTTTCAATGAGTCAAAATCGAAAGAGCAAACCTCTTGTTGAACGTCAAGCATCAGACATCGTTTAAAAATCCTGGCAATAACTTGCAACAAAAGATTTGCCCCATGGCCGGTATTCAAAATTTTGTCGATCCGTCTCGTCATCGACATCCCTCGAACCGTCACGTGGTGGAGGGTGCCTGGACTATCGAGCCTTGCTTGCCTCGGCATATCTCTACTCCCCAAATTCCCTCTCCGTGTTCCAGTTTGTCCGATTAGTCACCAGCCTACCTATCTCCCCTCAGGACAACCACGGACGTGGAGGTCATGTTGATTTCAAGAACAGCCGGTAAACAGCCTGCGACCCTTCCAATAGACGGTGGTCCTGGTTTCGGTGACCGATCAGCTGAATGCCGACCGGCAGACCGGACGGTCCGGTAAACACCGGCAGCGTCACGCACGGAGTGTAGGTCCAAGTCGAGAGGATATTGAACGAGGTATCGCCCGTACTGGCCAGTCCCGCCGGGGCCTCTCCGAGAGCGCTCGGCGTGAGCAAGAGGTCGATATCCTTCATGGCGTCCGCGAGATGTCCGCGGCACTGACCCAGCGCGGCTTCGGCCTCGCGGTATTGTTCGTACGAGACATTGAGCCATCCGGTAAGTTTATCGCGCTGGAACTCGCTCAGAAGGTCCCAATGATGACTCCGTTCCCAGGTAAGGGCACGGGAGAACTCGTAATCATTGATGCGCCGGCCCATGGCCTCGAACTGTTCGAACGGAGCTCCGAGATCAAAATCGGAGACCTTTGCTCCCGCCTTCGCTAGCGCGCTTGCAGCTTCTTCGAGGAAAGTTTTCGTGTACTCCTCCGCACGGTCCCAAAACATGGTGCGGCAAAAGCCGATCTTGAGCCCGTTCACTGGGATGTTGGCCAGGGCTTTCGGTGGAAACCCTGTAACTGCGGCTCGAAATAGAGTGAGATCCTCGACAGCTCGAGCGAAAAGCCCCACGGTGTCGAAGGTCGCGGTATTCTGCTTCACGCCCTGCGTGCTCACTTCGCCGTAACTCGGTTTGTAGCCGATGCAGCCGCAGAACGCTGCTGGACGAATCACCGATCCGACAGTCTGGGTGCCAAAGGCTAGCGGCACCATGAAATCAGCGACCACAGCGGCGGAACCGCTGGAGGAACCGCCGGGCGTATGCTGGGGGTTGTGTGGATTCGTCGTCTTCCCCAATGGAAATCGACTGGCAAACTCGGTCGTCACCGTCTTGCCTAAAAGCACTCCGCCGGCCGCGCGGCTCAGTGCCACGCACGCCGCGTCCGCCTTCGGCCGGTTGCCTTTGTAGATGGGAGATCCGTACTCCGTGGGCAAGTCGGCCGTGTCCATAATGTCCTTGGCAGCGAATGGAACGCCGTGAAGCGGGCCGCGGCTCTCGCTCCTGTCGCACTCCCGCGCCTGCGCCAGGGCAAAATCGCGGTCCAGATGGACCCATGCTTTGACTTCAGATTCCCGTGAATCGATCCGCTCGAGACAGGAGCGCACCAGAGCTTCGGAGGTGAGTTTGCCATCGCGAATCCGTGCCGCCGCTTCACTCGCCGATAACCGAAATAAATCTGCCATGTGATTCTCCTTAGAAGACGTAAGAGGAATTCAACAGAAGACGTAAGAGGAATTCAACTCCGTATTGATTATTGGGATACCTGCTCCACTCCGGTGCCCAGCTGCAGGTCTATTCGTTTAACACAGACTTTTCTAAAAAGATTATCAGGGTTCGATATCCGTGGTTACCGTTTTACACACTTCGTCCAAGTCGACTGCATCATACTGATGAATCAATTTGTCGCGCATTCCTGCGATCGCGGGCAAGGGATTTCGTCGTGTTCAGTACGAAACGAGTCCGATAGCCTTTTTACCGCTTCGCCGATGACCAGCAATTGGTGCAAGATCGCGGACTGTGTTTTAACGTCGCTGAGGAAAGCTCGCTTGCCGAGCCTTCCCTTGAATTGTAGGACCGACCGAGCGGGTTTCAGCAAATCTACCAGGATGGCCTTATCCCGCGACATAATAAGGCTGAGCTGTTTCCAAGATAGCTTTCCGACGAATGTAGTTATCGCTGCGCTCGATCGCCTTCCGATTCACTAGGTCTACTTTTCTGCCGAACAACGCCGATGCTTCCTCCTCCATTCTTACGTGATCAAGCAAGCTCCAGTCGGCGTCGGGAGAAAAGGTTGCAAGGACATCCACGTCACTATCGGGCCGGAAATCCTCGCGCAGGACCGAACCGAAAAGGCGCAGCTCAACAATTTTCCACTTGGGGCAGAACTCGGCGATTTTTTCTCGCGGGATATCGATGTTCATTGTCGTTTTCCGCTCATGTTTACAGATCAAGTCGAAACCTTCAGCGGAAGGGTATGGAGTTCGTAGCCTGAGGATCGAGTGTCCAGACGCGCACTTTTTTACCTCGCGCGCGCAACAACGGGGCGGCCATCTGCTGGAGACAAACTACGGCTCGAACCTTTTCTGGAAAAGGCAACGCCGCCAGTTTGTGCCGGCGCGCTTCCTTGGCGGCGAAAATGCGGGCGATCTCCGGTTTTATGGTGTCCATTGCTTCCATTTTCCTTCCAGGCCGTGGCGCTGGAGCACGTCCGCTAGATAACTCATATCAAGTTCGGCCTGCTCGCGAAAAATCCGCACACGTTCCCGGTCTTTGTCCCGACCGGTCTGCAAACAGATGGCGACCAAATGTTCCGCCCGCACCACTCTCGAAGAGACATCTTCGTAAAGCATTTCAGTCGCCTCTCTCAGAGCCTCTTCCAACAGCGCGTTATAAGCAGGAAGAAACTGGACCGGAACACCCTCTATGAGCACGCACTCACCTTCCTCGGCGTAACCCCGCGTCCGAAGCGCCTGATAGAGCGGGGCCAACGAAATTAAATCCCCGCCATTTGCAGGCAATACAACGAACACGTCCAGGTCGAACGTAAGCAGCGGTTCGACGTAAAAAGTCGCGCCCATCGCGCCGCCGATGGCGTAACGTTCGATCACGCCGCTGCCTTCCAGTTCGTTTAAAATTTGCAAGGTGCGTTTCATTATCCACTTTGATCGAGTGTACCATGAGATCAATATTTGGCGCCATTCCAAGGTACGAGAGCGCGGGGCAGCGCGTCGGGACCGATGACCAAGGAAATCATAAAGGCGCGAACCTTTTTGCTCGATTTCACTTTAGGGACCCACCCGATTTCAACGAAAGGGACCACTGATTCGGGCGGAGCGAAGCGACGAAGTGATTGTGACAGTGTTTAGCCTAACCCTCCCTGGTTTTTCAACCGTGATTTGTTCTCTGTAAGTTTTTCTCGATAGGATTTTTCTCCTTTCAAAGTGAGTTTTTGTGATGACTGGATAAGCCGATCCACGATGGCTTCGCCGATCACTGGCTCAGAATCACTTTGTCGAATATCAATAAAAAAGGCTAACCTTCGCCAACCCTGACGTAGAACAGGCTAACGTTGGATTGACAGACCTTGCCCGATTGTAGTGGAGTCCGCTCATAGGAGGGTAGGCTATGGCAAACCCAACTTCTCAACCGGAGACCGTGAACAAGCTAAGAGCTGCTGTTGACGCGGGGTTCGCGATGTTGGCGGGTATGCAGCTCGACCTGTTTACGCCTTTGAAGGCTAACCCCATGGCCGCCGAGCAGCTTGCCGCAGTGATCGGTGTAGGCCCTGAACGCTTGCGCCTTCTTCTCTACGTGCTAGTTGTCGCAGGACTCTTAAACGAGCAGGACGGAGTTTTCTCAAACACTGCCGAAGCCAATCAATTTCTGGTAAAGGGCGAACCTTCCTACATCGGCAATAGACATGCGGGCATAGCCATGCGATGGCGGGAGAATTTCAAAACAGCTGACTCCATCCGTAGTGGCGTCCCACAGGCAAAGCTGGATTTCTCCAATTCTCCACCCGAGGAACTGGAGAAATTCCTTCGCAATATTAATGCGAGCACAGTTCCATCAGCTCGCGCTTTGCTTCAGACAGCTGATTTTTCGTCGGTCAAGACACTGCTAGACGTGGCCTGTGGAGGCGCAGGGATGGCCATAACGATAACAAAGGCATGCCCGCATATAAGCGCGACAGCGGTTGACTTGGCTCAGGTCGCACCGATTGCTCAAAAACTCGTAATCGAAGAAGGAGCAGCAGAGAGAGTCAAAGTCCTCGCGGCAGACGTTGTAAACGGGCCGTTATCGGGAGCTTACGATGCAGCCGTCGCGAGGGCGTTTCTTCAAGTGCTGTCCGCGCAAGATACACGCCGGGCGTTACAGAATATCGGTGCTGTATTAAATCCAGGCGGCAAACTCTTTATCATTGGGCAGATCCTTGACGACTCGCGTAGATATCCTCTGGACGCGGTTGGGTTCAATTTGACTTTTATTAACTATTTCGATGCGGGCGAGTCTTACACCGAAAGTGAACACCGAGATTGGCTAAGTGCCGCGGGATTCATAGACATTGAGCGCTCTTTGTTACCGGACGGCGGCAGTCTCATGACGGCTCGAAAATCCGGATAGCCGGGCTGGAGGCACACGGGACAACGGCGATCCGGCTGGGAACGTTCTTCAACCGGGCCCGCTTCCCCACGGGGAAGCACTTCTGAGGGAGACAATGACAATAGCCGAGTTCAAGTTCGATGTGCCTTACGGCGGTGGGCCGCAGGGCAATCTTTGCGTGGACATCTACCTGCCTACGACTGCCGCACCGCATCCGGCACTGCTGTGTTTACACGGCGGCGCATGGCTGCGCGGCTCTCAAAGGCAGTACAAGAGTTGGGGACCCTGGCTGGCGGAGCGAGGCTATGCCGTGATCGCGGTGGATTACCGCCTTTCGAGTCAAGTCAGTCCAGCCTGGCCGGGTGTGTGGGACGATGTCTGCCGGGCATTGGATTGGCTGATTGCGAACGCAGCATCGCTGCATATCGATCCGGCGCGCATCGGCACCGTTGGAGATTCCGTCGGCGGCCACATGGCAGCGATGTTGTCGCTGCGCGAAACGACAGCGAAACACCTTCGCGTTATGGTCGGAGTCTACGGCATCTACGATCTCCCGGATTGGTGGCGCGTAACCCAGCCGCCCAAGCGTACCGACGATCCCGTCGTCAAGCTTATGGGAAGGGCGTACCCGGAGGCGAAGGAGGACTACGAGGACTTCTCGCCGCTGCATCGATTGCAAAAGTTCACGGGTAAGCCGGCAGCCAGGTACCTCATCATACACGGCGACCAGGACGCGATAGTGCATCACAATCAATCCGAGCGATTTGTTGCCGCGCTGCGCGCTAAAGACGCTTCAGTCGAAGATATGTTGATACCCGGAGCCGGTCATCACTGGTTTACCTTGGCGGATGACAATCCGGCGCGCCGGCGCGTAGACGAAGAGCCAAATACCACCATAGCGCCTGTCCTCCTGCGGTTTCTTGAGCACGGACTATGATGTCGCCCGAGTCTCTTATCCCGGAAGATCAACCTTTACTTCGCCGTTGTTAAACAAGCGCGGCGCAACGAGGCTCAGAGTGACGCGTTAAGGGCAAACCGAGGCGGCATCGTCACGAGTTTCGATGCAACTGACGTGTCGAGAGCTTGCAGTGATCCGGTCGGACGACGGTAATTTGGTTGATATGTCAACGTCAGATTGCAAAATGAGAGCGTTTGGCGTTAGTTAGCAGCCTGTTTTAGTAGGGGCTGTGAATAACGGCCAAAACGAAAAAAAATAGCGTCATGCTCGTTTCTCCTTCTTGTTTCTGGAGAGCGTTTGGGCAAATTCCTTCCACAGGTATGCCGCCGCATAAGACCTCCAGGGCCTGATCAGTTCTAAATCCAGATCGGGATGAAGAGCGAGGACCCGCTTGAGAATCAAGTCCGTCTTCGGAAACGCGTCGGTGTCTCCCGCGGCTCGAAGGCTGATGTATTCCGCCGACCACGGCCCGAGTCCTTTGGTTTCGAGAATTGCCCGGCGAAGCGCAGCGAGACCTTGGCCGTCCGAGAAAGAAATAGCTCCGCTCAGCACCCGCCGGCTGAATTCGCGAATCGCGTCACGTCGGGCGCTCGTCGTCGTGACGGCCCTTAAATCGGAGGTTGCCAAAACTTCGGCGCCGGGAAACAAGTATGTTCGCTCCGCGGTTAGAGGATCGGCGATCTCCTCGCCGTAGTTGCGCACGAGTTGACCGATGAGAGTTGCTCTGTGTCCCGCGGAAACGAGCTGCCCCAGAATCGAACAAATGGCGGTCTCGAAAGCATCCCATCCACGAGCCAGTCTCAAACCCGGATAGCGGCGGCACAGCGTGGCGAGTAGCCGAACTCGTCGCAAGCTCTTTCCGATCACTCTAGGATCCGAGTCCAAATCGAACATTTTCTTTACCCGCCTCACCACCTCCAAGCAGATCTTGGCATCCCCAGGCACAATCCGAACTTTCAGCCGCCGCTTGCCGGCGACGGCCAGAACACAGACAGAGCCGATGGTGTTGCCGAGCCGAAACAGACGCGTGAATGAATCGTCCGTAACCCGTTCGACGCCAGGGATCGCATGTGACTGAAAGAAACGAATGATGCTCTGCCAGTCGTATGGAGATTTGAACGGCAGATTGACCTCGATGCCGTCTCTGCCGCGAGTCCATGAACAGTCGCGCTTTCTTGAGAATTGCGGTCTCACAGGCAGTCACTACTCCGGCCGGCAAATTTTACACGGGCGCAAGCCGGCCTGCCGGGCGTCTTTCGCATCGGCGAAAAAAAGGATCCGCCCACGATCCACCCGCGTCGCGATGCGGCAATTGGCTCGACAAAAAACTCTGGTTCCCTTGTGCCCCCATACCACGGTGTCGGGAAGCCTCACATCGTCATCACCGAACGAAAAACCCTCGCTCCGAAGCAGTTGCAATTTACGCGCGGCGCCGCCTCCATAGCCGCCGAGCCTGCCGTCCGATGCAACCACCCGATGACAGGGAATGTAAATAGGCACCGGATTGTTATGCATCGCGTTGCCCACCGCCCGGGCGCCTTTCGGGGTGCCAGCTGCAACGCCCAAAGCTTGATAGCTGACCACGGCGCCTCTGGGCACCTCTTGGAGCTTGCGCAAGACTTTCCGCTGGAACGGACTAGCGGCGAGACTCAAGTCGATGTTCTGGCGCAGGGCTGTTCCTGCGCCGGCGAGATAGCGGCGAATCTCCGTGCCAACTTCCTTGATGGTCCGTGGGTCTTCGACGAGGTCCAATTGCAGACGAGCTTTCTCGAGAGTCGCCGCCAGATCGCTGTCATCGCCTAGATAATGATTGAGCACGATGCCGCGGGCGGTCATCGCAACCAGCAAATCACCCAACGGCGACTTGATAATGCCGACCGCCGCCTCGGGACGCCGAAGGTGCTTAAGCGCGCTATCGATCCGGCGACGAGCCTGTCGCAGCAACTCCTCCAATCCTTCAACTTTAAAGCCATCGCCCGGTGATCCAATAAGTTTTTCCATTTTCATAAACATCACCACATCGATTTGATTTTTTTCATCGCCTGGGAAACATTCGCTCGCGCGCTTTGTTGCGAGCAGTCCATGGCTGTGGCTATGCCCGCGTAATCCAGTCCGGCGAAATAGCGCAGATGGAGCGCCTCGCGCTGTCTTGCCGGCAACGCGGACATCAGCTCGCGCAGATGAACAGTCGCGTACCCGTCGTTGTCGTTAAGCGCGTGATGAACTCGACCGCTCCTGGTCGCCGCCGGGCTCTCTGTGTCCTCGGCGACGATCACCCTCGCCCGGCGGCCGCCGTCACGGGCGCGGTTGCGAGATAAGTTGAGGGCGATGGCATAGAGCCACGGGCGTACATCGCTTTCGGGCTTGAGCCAAGGATAGGCGCGGTAAGCGCGCAGCCAGGTTTCTTGAAACAAGTCCGCCGCGTCCGCGCGATTGCCCGACATTCGCAGCAGATAGCGCATGATCTCACGCTGGTGCCGCTCCATTATCTCATCGAAGGAAAGCGGTAGCTGTAGTTTCTCGCGCGCCATACAATTAAAACCCCGCATGCCGGTAAATGTGAAAAGTCAAACTTTCGCGAATTCTCGATCACGCTTCGGGATCACACACGCTTCGGCCGTGCGCAAGCTCGGGATGGCACGGCGCCTTATTAGTTGACATCCGCGTGCGGGTTTGTCATTTGACCGGTTCCGGTCTCTTCCCGGGTCGCCCATTAGCAAGATTACGCCGCTTCGCAGCTGAACAACAGGAAGTAACTTGGTGTGGCGTGTGGTTTGGAGTAAAAGGGGCGAGACGCAGTGGGTCGAGGAAACCGAGCCGTCATTGGTGCCTTGTGCCCGTCCATTAGCATGGTTCCGGAGGAATGCGCCAACATCAGTGGTGACACGTGTGGCGGCCACGTGATCCCGTTTGGGAGAATGCAACACGCGCACCTCCGCGCCCGCCGCGTCGTGATGAATCCACTTGTGAAAGGAGCCCCCACCGTGACCACCACTCCTACTTCTCGCACTGAAGGGCGCCCGTCAAGTTTGCGCCACATCGAAGCCCAAGGTGCCGCTTCCCCCGCAGCTCAAGCGAGTCAATCTCGATGCGGCAGGCATCGATGTCGGATCGGAAGAGCACTGGGCCGCTGTTCCCCCCGCCCGCGATCCAAAAGCCCAGGACGTGCGCCGCTTCGGGGCCTTCACCGGAGATTTGTGTGCTCTGGCCGACTGGCTGAAGCAATGCGAGATCGCCACGGTAGCGATGGAATCCACCGGCATCTACTGGATTCCTCTCTACGAGCTGTTGGTGGAGCGGGGCTTTGAAGTGCTGCTGGTCGATGCTCGCCAGGCGAAAAACGTCTCCGGCCGTAAGACTGACGTGCTCGACTGCCAGTGGTTGCAGGAGTTGCACACCTACGGATTGTTACGCGGTGCGTTTCGCCCCCGTCGATCAGGTCTGCATCCTGCGTAGCTACCTGCGCCAACGCTCGATGTTGGCAGCGTATGCCTCCCATCACATTCAGCACATGCAAAAAGCTCTGGAGCAGATGAATCTAAAACTTGCCCACGTAGTCAGCGATATAACTGGGCTGACAGGCATGGGAATCATCAAGGCCATACTTGGTGGGGAGTGCGATCCGGTTAAGCTGGCCAAATTGCGAGACCCGCGCTGCAAAAGTTCCGAGGCCACTGTGGCCCGGGCCCTCGAAGGACACTATCGTGAAGAGCATCTGTTTGCACTCAAGCAAGCCGTCGAACTCGTGGACTTCTACCAGCACCAGATCACCGCTTGTGACCGCCAGATCGAGGCTTGCCTGCAACAGTTCGAGGAGAAGAGCACGGAAACTCCCGTCGCTACTCGCCCTCGCAAGCGCCACCGCGGTGGGATTGCCTTCGATGCCCACCGCTATCTTTACCGCATGACAGGGGTTGATCTCACCCAAATTGATAGCATCGAAGCTAACACCGCTCTGACCGTCATCGGTGAAATTGGACTCGACATGAGTCGCTGGCCCACAGAAAAACACTTCGGCTCCTGGCTCGGTTTGGCTCCAGGCAGCAAGATCTCCGGTGGCAAACGCCTCAGCGGCCGCACCAAACCCTCGGCCAACCGAGCCGCCGCTGCTCTGCGTCTGGCAGCACAGTCCCTCAACCAAAGTCGGTCTGCCCTTGGTGCGCATTTCCGTCGCCTCAAAGCTCGTCTCGGCGCCCCCAAGGCCCTCACGGCGGCCGCCTACAGATTAGCCCGGATATTCTACCGCATGCTCAAGTACAGTGCCGGTTACGTCGATCAAGGAGAAGCCGCCTACGAAGAACGTTACCGTGACCGGCTTTTGCGTAACCTCAAACGGCGCGCTGCCGAACTTGGCTTCCAACTCACTGCAATTGATTCAAGCGCTGGCCAACCGGCGCTTACTTAAGTGAAGCGGGCTGGAGTTACTTGGGAGACGAGATTGATATTTAGCCGTATAGCATGATACATATACCCATATGAAAACAACCATAGAAATATCGGATTCACTTTTGGAGGAGGCGAAGCGACTCGCGGCAAAAGAAGGAACGACCGTTAGAGCATACGTAGAGCAGGGTCTCAGGCGAGTCGTCGCAGAACGAAAAAGTCGCGGGCGGTTTCGGCTCCGGAAGGCCACCTTTAAAGGCAAGGGACTTCAGCCCGGGGTGCAAGATGCGACTTGGGAAAGAATCCGCGAAACGATTTACCACGGAAGGGGCGGATGATCGCGGTCGATACCAATTTGCTCGTCTACGCCCATCGCGAGGACTCGCCGTGGCATGATGCGGCTCTCGTGAAGATCACGGCGCTCGCTGAAGCGAAGTCGCCTTGGACGATTCCGTGGCCGTGTATACATGAATTTCTTGCCATCGTGACCCATCCGCGTATTTATTCGCCGCCCACCCCACTTGCCGCCGCCATCAAACAAGTCGAAGCCTGGCTTGAGTCGCCGAGTTTGGTGCTCTTGGCAGAGACTGAAGGCTACTGGCCGGAGCTTCGCTCGGCGCTCGAGTACGGGCGCATCAGCGGCCCTCAAATCCATGATGCTCGCGTCGCCGCTCTCTGCCGCGATCATGGCGTCCGGGAATTGTGGACTTCCGATCGCGACTTCACCCGCTTCCCGGCACTCACCGTCGTCAATCCGCTCGTGGGGTAGCGGACGCGGGGAATACCAAAATCTGAATCTTCAGTTGTTGAACGGAGCTCCGGCTTTGAGCGCTTCGAACGAGCGAAGCGGTGGAGCCCTTCGATATACTGGGGGCAAGCGTCTGGAACACGCTCACTCTTTATGAGTGGGCCGTTTGGACGGCCGATTGAATCTAGTAATCTATTAAGAAGAGGAAAACAGCCCGGTAAGAACACGATTCCCTGAGGATTTCTTTATGACTGAGAAACCGCTCGCCGAAAATGCGGGCCGATCAATCCAGCTCTTCAACGGCGTAAACCTCGATGGCTGGCGGCAGGCCGGCCCGGGCGGGTTCAGGATCGAGAATGGAGTGCTCATGACGATGGGCGGCATAGGTCTCCTGTGGTATTCAGCCCGACAGTTCGGGAACTTCGAGCTCACGGTCGACTGGAAGGTAACGAAGAAGAGCGACAACTCCGGAGTCTTCGTTCGCTTTCCTGCGCCTATCGTTCTGAATGATCCGGACGGCGATCCACAGATCGCTGTCAATCAGGGGTACGAAATCCAGATCGACGACGAAGGCGCGCCGGACGGCGATATGATTCACAAGACCGGCGCCATCTATGGCATCCAGCCACCGGCGAAGATCGCCTCCAGGCAGGCGGGCGAATGGAATATGTTTCTGATCCGCGTCGAAGAAGAGATTTACAACGTGACGTTAAATGGCGAACGAGTGATCACCAACTTCAAGGGCAATCGTTCGATCCGCGGTCATATCGGCCTGCAGAACCATTCACCAAGGGACCAGGTTCTCTTCCGCAACATCATCGCCACACCGTTCTGAACCGGAGCGGAGCGAGGCGATGGGAGGAATATTTAGTGCAAGACCTGAACCCTACCTAGCTGCTTGGTCCGACCAAATATGACCCCAAATCGCTCGTCTTGGATCATCTTCGTTTAGATGAACCGAAAACTCCAACTCACCGTCGCGTAGCTCCCCACACCAAAATACCCGGCGATCCGAGTCACTACCTGATGTCGCGTTCACTCGCGCCCGCGCTCGTCACCGCCGAGGACGTAGTGATGCACGACATGGAGAATCGCCCGGTCCGCGAGGCGGATCGACAGAAAAAGCCGCGGTTAGTGTGCTTGATCACGCCCCGATGGCGATGAGGTTCGCTATCAACTCCCTCAGTGAACTGGCTGCGCCCGGTCCACGGCCGTGCCGCGCAGGATCACCGCCGAAATGCGTCGCGTGTTGGTGATGTCGTCGAGCGGGTTTGCGTCGAGCACGATGAAGTCGGCGCTCTTGCCGCGCTGCAAGGTGCCCGCGTCGGCGAGCCGCAGGAACTCAGCCGAGTTGCGCGTCGCCGCCACGATGACTTCCATCGGCCTCATCCCGGCGAGTACCATGTCCAACATCTCTTCGTGCGGACCCCAGGGCCGGTTGCCGTCGGTTCCCAGCGTGATACGCACGCCCGCCGCATTGAGCTTTGCCAGGTTGCGCGCCTGAATCCCGTAAAATTCCTGTGCCTTGGGCCGGTCTGTGTTAGCCGCTTCGAGCTTTGCGAACACTTCGGCCGGAAGGCCCGCCCGCAGCCATTCCAGGTCCACCCTCACCCCCCGATCCGGCAGGTTCGGCGTGAGGACCAGGTTCGGACGCTCCTTGAACATAGTTACCAGTTCGTCGTCGATGTCCTTGTCGCGAATGCCGTGCGCGAACGCGTCGATCCCGGCTCGAATGAGCCCCTTCGCGTCCTCGAGATCGAAGATGTGCGCGGTGACCCGGAGCGCTCGCTTGTGCGCCTCGTCGATGATCGCGCCATAGATGTCAGAAGTCAGCTTCGGGTATTTGCCACCCCTGGTGTCGACCCAGATCTTGACGATATCGACCTTGTGCGCCGCGAGCTCCTCCACCGCTTTGCGGCCTTCTTCGGGGCTCGAAATCCAGTGAGGTATGGGTGGGCGCCCCGGTTCGTGCATTGTGATCCCGCGCCCGGCGCTGAGAAAGCGCGCGGCGCCGGGAATCGTCTGGCCGCGCAGCTCGAGTACATCGTAATTGTCCGTGCCAAGACTCATCGCGGTGCTGACACCGTAGTAAGCGCGCAATTTCAAGTCCCGTATGAGCGCATCACGAGTCCGGCTGAGGTGGACGTGAGTGTCAATGATCATCGGCATCACGGTCTTGCCGGCGAGATCCACTCGCGTGGCGCCGGCGGGCACGCGGACGTCGGCCCTCCGGCCGACCTGTGCGATTTTTGCGCCCTCCACAACCAAGGTCGCGTCCTCGATTACGCTTCCGTCGCCGACGATCAACCGCGCGCCTTCGAACGCTGTGACGGACTGCGCGGACCCCGGGCTCGCGAATCCGGTAAGGAAACCAAGAAGAATGACTGCCGCGACTGCGACTACATTTATTCGTTTCATGGGACCCTCCAACAGGTTTGCGCTCCAACGATTAGGCGAGCCGCTTTAGGAGCTGACAAGCGCCCGTTGACCTGTCTGGTGAAGCGGCTCTATTGCCAAGTCTGAAAACGTTTCGCAATATCCTGCACTTGCCTTGAACTGTCAAGGTCGACTAACTCTCCCTACTGCGCGACGGGGAAGCTAAGCGCCCAGGCTATTTCTTCTCAGCAATGACATAAAGATGCGATTCAGGATACTGGTCGTATTCCAAATGCCTACAGATAGATCCGCTGTCCGATAACACCTCGAGCGTGCGAGAGAATACCAAGCGCGCTGTAGTACATTTGCGGCCCCATCGCCGAATCGACCTTCTCGGATGGAGCATCCAAACCACCCTGGTGAAGATGCACACGCCTCCTGAATTCAAACCTTGCATCATCTTTCGTAGCAGCGGCTCCTACTCTCGCAAGGGTACATGCCAAATGTTACTCCCATGCGGAGATGCAATCGTATTTCCTCGGAGGCCAAGACCGTGGCGGCCATGAAAGCGAAGGTCGTCCATGCGGGCAGGCTCTCGCCGGCGCAGGCTGGTCTCGCAATTCTTATGGCCGGCTATCCTGCAGCAGCTCACCAGACTGCACTCAAAATCGAATCGAGCAAGGTGGAGAAGTGTGCGAAGCCTTATTCATCTCAAGCTTCGATACATTTGAAATCCGTATATCATAATCATATACTCACCCCATGTCCGAGGTGTTGCGGGGCGTCACGGGGTTCGAGTGGGATAAAGGAAACTCCGGCAAAAACGAAGCAAAGCACGGCGTGACGGACCGTGAGTGCGAGGAAATCTTTTTTAATAAACCGGTAGTTGTTGGCCGGAGCTCAAAAGGCGGAAAGGAGATTCAATACGTTGCGCTCGGGAAGACCTACGGCAGTCGGCTTTTGACCGTAGTGTTTACCACTCGAGCCAACCGGATCCGCGTGGTCAGCGCGCGCCCGATGAGCAGAAACGAGAGGAGAGTGTATGAAAAAGAAGATTAAACCAATGCCGAAGTTCAAAAATGAGCGGGACGAGCGGGAATTTTGGACTACGCATGACACCACGGACTTCTTCGATTTTTCCGAGTCGAACCGTGTAGCAATTGAATTTGACCCTGGTATCGAAGCTCCAGTGAAATCTATTTCGCTTCGCTTGCCTCGCGATATGCTCAATCAACTCAAGGTTCTGGCTAACAAAAAGGATATTCCCTATCAGTCGCTCATCAAAGTTTACCTCGCAGAAAAGATAGCCGAAGAGCGTAAAGCCGGTTAGAGCCCATCGATTGGCATAGTTATAGGAAGGCCGCGCCGGGCTTGAAAACAACTGTTTCAGACTCACTTAACGCGCGACTCGCTGGCGCGGGACAGAGTCGAAGTGAGAATTTTCAGGTTCTCGGACCTTTCAATGTAGCGCACGAACAGGTATTTGTTCTCTGCCGAGTCCAAGGCAGCCGCCGGCACATCGCCGGCTCCTGCCTCGACCTTCGCCAGGACGAACGCAAGGTCGTCGTTTTTCAGAGCGCGCAAGAATCCCTCTTCAAATTCGGCGACGGTGTTCGCGGTCATAACGTTGGCAAAACCGGCGCCCCGCGCAATCGCCGCAAGATCAGCCTGGCCGGCCGTTGCCGTCGGCGCGCCCCGCGAGGACTCGTAGCATTCATTGTCGAAGACGACATGGATGAGATTCTTCGGATGCTGGTTCGCGATGGTTGCGAGGCTGCCGAGATTTAGCAATAAGGAGCCATCGCCATCGAAAGCCACCACCTTGCGGTGCGGCAGCGCCAGAGCCAACCCAAGCGCCATGGAAGAGGTAAGGCCGAGGTTCTGCAAGTGGTAATTGCCAGGGTGAGGCCTCAGCGCCTGCCATTCGTGGCGTACGGCGCCGAGGTTCGTAACCACCAGTTCTTCACCGAAGTGCGGCGCGATCGCTTTAAGACAATCGTATCTTTTCATCGAACTACCTCAGGGCTTGTTTGTTCAGGACAATTGCGGTGGGCCGGCGCGAGGAGCGCGCAAGGATCTGACTATCGCGAATGGTTGGACGAATATCTTCAAAGCGGCCGACTTTCTCGTAGACAATGTGCATCGCTTGCAATACCGGTTCGGTCAGGCTACCGACGGTGGCGTGGCCGGCGTTTTCCTCGCCGACGCCGCCGCTGTGCCCGATCAACATCAAGACCGGTATGCCGGGATGAATACAGACCGTTGCCAACGCATTCGCGGACAAGAGAAAACCGGCGTTCATCATCACCATGGCCGGCCTTTTTCCGCCCAGATACGCGCCGGCACAGATCCCGATGCCCTCTTCCTCGCGGGTCACCGGGACGTGATGAATACTCGGATCTTCGCCTAATGCGATCACCAGGTCATGGAGATTCGCTTCAGTCAAGGTCGCTACGAAATCGACCCCGGCCTCTTTAAGAGAATCGACAATCTCCGCCGCGACTTCTCGTTTCATGTTTCCTCCTGGCAGTGAAACACCGCAGCCTGCCCTTTAATACTGAAGCGTCAGGTTTTATACAAGGAGCCGACGGCGCGATGGCGCTCGGTGCACTTCGGTGCGGGCCAAAGGCTATGGCCTCCAATGCCGTTGGCGAGTCCGCGCTTGCTCAGGGCAGACTCCGCGCATCCTTCGATGAACTCAGGAGGAGCGGAAGTTCGAGCCGTTCATGGTGAGCCTGTCGAACCATTGAACGGCTGGAACGGTTGGAACAAACGTTTCGGGTCAGGCCTCAGTAGGTAATCCCGAATAATTCCTCCAAAGTGAAACGACAGGACCGCGCTCTCACGGTACCATGTGACACCACTGACGATCGAACATAAGTCGATGGCTCATGCCCGACCCCGTGACTTTCGACCGGGCTCGCGCGGATCGCTTCACGGCTCGATCATGACCGTGATCGCCGCGCGCTCGTTCATTGCCCGGTAGCCGTCGGGCACCTCGTCGAGGGGCATGACTCGGTCGAAGACACGGCCAGGCTCGATCCTGCCCTCGAGGATGTCCGGCAGAAGCTCCTCGATGTACGCTCGTACCGGCGCGGGGCCGCCGCTCACGGTGACGTTGTTGTAAAACGCCCGCTGCGACGCCGGCATCGTCTCGCCCTGAGGAACTCCGACGCGGCCGACTGCGCCGCCCGGACGCGCGATGCCGATCGCGGTGCGCATCGACTCGTCGAGGCCGACGCATTCAAGGACGGAGTGGGCGCCGAAGCCGCCGGTGAGCTCGCGCACGCGCTCCACCGCCTCGTCGCCGCGCTCGCTCACGACGTCGGTCGCGCCGAAGTCTCTGGCGAGTGCGATTCGCTCGGCATGCCGGCCGAGGATGATGATTTGCTCGGCCCCGAGCCGCCGCGCGGCGATGACGCCGCACAAGCCGACGGCGCCGTCTCCGACAACGGCCACGGTCTTCCCCGGACCGACCCTGGCGACGACGGCCGCATGATGGCCCGTACCCATCACGTCTGAAAGGGTGACAAGCGACGGCAACAGCGCGTCGTCTTTGCCGACCGGCAGGACGAAGAGCGTTCCGTCCGCCTGGGGGACTCGCAACGCTTCGGCCTGCGCTCCCTCCATGGCATCCGTGCCGAAGAACCCGCCGCGGATGCATGACGTGTGCAGCGCTTCGTGGCACAAGACGCAGGTGCCGTCGGAGTACGCGAACGACATGACGACGACATCGCCAGCTTTCATGGTGCGAACCTCGGCGCCGACCGCTTCGACGACGCCGATGGCCTCGTGTCCCATGCGCCGGCCGGTGTCGCTCGGTTCCATGGTCCTGTACGGCCAGAGATCGCTGCCGCAGATGCAGGCGCGCCTGACGGCTACCAAAGCGTCGGTCGGCTCGATGACGCGGGAGTCGGGGACGGTCTCGACACAAACGTCGCCGGCGCGGTACATGACGGTTGCGCGCATGGCGATTTACCTCTCGTTTCCGGCGGGCGGGACCGCCTGGTATTGTTCGTCGCTGACCTTTTCCAGCCACTCGACGACTTTGCCGCCGAGCTGTTCCTGAATCGCGATATGAGTCGTGGCTGTGGTCGGCGTGGCGCCATGCCAATGCTTTTCGTGCGGCGGGCACCAGACCACGTCGCCCGGCCGTATCTCCGCTTTTGGCCCGCCTTCGCTTTGCACCCAGCCACAGCCGGACGTGACGATCAGGTGCTGGCCGAGCGGATGGGTGTGCCAAGCCGTCCGGGCGCCGGGCTCGAACGTGACACTCGCGCCGCGCGCGCGAGCCGGATCGGGCGCCTCAAACAGGGGATCGATACGTACAGTGCCGGTAAAATTCTCCGCCGGCCCTTTGCCGGAAGGCTGTGAGCCGCATCGTCGCACGTTCATGTTACCTCCTTGTCCGATTGGGAGCCGTCGCTTGTCTCTTTACTGCTATGAAGGAAATGTAGCAGTTTCGGGGGCATGCTATTAGAGGGTAAATCTTGCGGAGAAGATAGGAGCTGGCGCAGAAACTGGCTCAGCTGGAACGTAAGATTGCTGCCCATGATGAGCCCAATCCAACCTATCTTCGATGCCATTCGCCGGTCGAGGCGCCGCCAAAGCCCTAAGAAAAGAAAAATCGGCTTTCTCGTCAAAGAGAAAGCCACCGTAGTAAAGATCTGACTCCAAGCCCCGTCGCCGCAGTTGCTGGGTTCAAGGTCCGATTCGACTGGTGAGATTCTGCAAACTTACCTTGGTCCGATACCCGATGCTTGAATCTTGACCGTTCGACAGGTCGGTAGTAAGCGCAAGCTACGGAGGACACCTTTATGATCGCAAACGAGATCTTGCTTGACGCGTTTACACGGGTCCACGAGTCGCTGCACCGCACGTTGGGCGACATTACGCCGGAGGAACTGGTTAAAGAACCGCATCCGTCGATCGGCTGGCTTGCCTGGCGCATCAGTCGGGTCATGGACGCCAATGTCTCGCGCCTTTCCGGCCGCGAGCAGTTGTGGATCGGCGAAGGATGGGCTGCCCGGTTCGGCATGCCGCCCGAACCGGCGGATTACGGGCGATCGGCCAGACACACGCGCGAACAAGTCAACTCTTTCCGCGCTTCGGCGCAGCAACTCCTCGACTACTACGATGCGACGTATGAGCGGATGAAAACCTATCTCAACGCATTATCCGCCGACGAGCTCGCACGAGAGCTCAAGCAGGTCCTCAAATTGCACAGCTGCTTGGACTTGCCTTGTTGTTAATTGGTAAACATTGGCTCCAAGCCTGTAAACCGAAAGGCCGTTCCAACCGTTCAACCGGCTTAGCCGCGCTGGGTTCCACTCAAACCTATTCCCAAATTCCTTCGGGAAGCGGTAAGCCGGCGAGATCCTCGGGGGTAAGACGCCCGGCGGGCTCGATACTTAGGCGCTCGAGGATTGCGATCATCTGCCGCGTGTGCTGCGCGGAGTGCCAGGTCGATCGCTCAAAGAGCTGGTGCATCGGCGGCGTGCCGTAAAAGGTCTTGACCTTTTGTTGACAGGACTTGTCGTCGAGTGGATTCCACCAGTTTTCAATCCGGTTGATGATGCTATCGCCGTAGGAGGCGATCTCTTCTGCGGTTGTGTAGGTGCCGTCTCGAGGCGGCACGTTGGCGAGCTGCACCCAATATTCGACGCCGTCGATGGCGGTCTCGAGAAAGGCCTCGCCGATACGAAAAATGTGGTGGCTCAGGAGCCGAATGGAACGATCCCGAGTATCGATGGCGCGCTCGTTGAGACGCTCATTGGGAATCTGGCGGATATAACGCTGCGCCGCGCGCAGTACCACGATCCACTTCGTAAGCAAGGCTTCCGGAGGAAGCGGGGTATGCCCGCTGCCCTGCAAGCCGACAAATTCGGCGACATCCTCGAGATTCTGGCAGAAAATGTATTGGCCATTTCGCGCCAGCACCGGCACGGTACGCACAGCGAGTTTGAGCAGTTGCTCTTGTCCGGCCGGATCGTTCACCACGTCAACCGTGAGAAAGTCAATGCCTTTTTTCGAAAGAAACTCTTTCGTTCTCAGGCAACT
>CAYPHJ010000062.1:0-26117 GCA_964410485.1 uncultured Syntrophobacteraceae bacterium | reverse complement strand
TCAGAATGACATTACGAGTAAAGCGTTGAGCGGGCAATCCCCACTTCAATTTTCATAAGTTGCGAGTTCCAAGTTTCAAGTCTCTAATCCCCCAACCAGGAACCAGGAACTTCAAACCAGAAACTTTGGTGAAAAGGCTTATGGCTTATGGTCCGGACACGAGTACGAGCACGAAAACACGATCACGGCACTCTTGTCCAAAATCTCCCCTGGCCCCTCCCTTCGACCACGCTCAGGGCATGCTTTTTCAAAGAGGGGAATCTTGCTCGTACCGCAATTTCCCCCTTTGAAAAAGGGGGATTAAGGGGGATTTTCTTGGCGGTCAGAACCAAAACTCTACGAAGACCTCGATTCTAAAATCCCAAAAACTTCAAAACATGATAGATAAATCAATGTTCATCAACGGTGCTTGTACTTATTTTGGACAGCAATGAACTATTATAATGGGCAAAGGCCGCCAGTGAAATTTGCGCGAGCCGCGAAAATTCAAAGTAGTAGTACGAAAGTCACGAAGTTCGGAAAGATGATTTTCAAATTCCTGTCTTAACTTCGTACTACTATGCTTGAGAATTTTCGCGGGACGCGCAAATCTTCTGAGGCAAGGATTGTGACGTCTCAATCGACCGCGAAGCTCACGAAGGACGCGAAGCTCGGCACGGCCCGGGTTTCGAAAAAACATACTGTCTTCTTTCGTGCTCTTCGTATCTTCGTGGTGAAAAACACTTTTTCCCATTTGGTTGCGGCTCTGCCGCGCTGTGCTCGTCGCGATCTCCTATGAAAATGGGATGTGAGGTGGGGCCATATAGTTCCGTGCCCTGGACACCGGCTGTCATTCTGAGGAGCGCTGCGACGAAGAATCTGCTTTTCCTCCGGTCTTCCGTCCCCGGTCGTCCCTGGAAAGCAGATCCTTCGGCTTCGCCTCAGGATGACAACGGGGAGCAGATCCTTCACGGAGTTTATCCTGAGCAACCTTGCCGAAGGATTCAGGATGACAGTCCTGATATGTGGGGCTAGGGCGTTCATTTTCATCGTCTGTGGGCGAGCGTAAGATCATGAAACACTTCGTGGCGAGACCACTCCGATTTACTCCTAACTAACCCTAACTTACACTTGTCAATTGTCTGTGTCAGAATGTCATCGCTACTTTGGTCGAGGCAATTCGAGGTCGTGAAATGATTCCCGTCTACGTGGGCGGCGCCGGCATGACGCAATTTGGCAAGAGCGCCAAGACACTTGTCGAGCTCTTGTATGAGGCGGCAGTACGCGCGTTGTCGGCTACGAAGATAGACGAAGTCGAAGCCATCTACGTTGCCGCAATGAATCCGGAAGAGTTCACCGGAGAGGGCAACCTGGCCTCACGCATTACCGAAGCCCTCAGTATGAGCGGCATTCCCGCGATTCGGGTCGAGACCGCATCATCGGCTGGAGCCGCCGCATTCAGCGCCGGCTTGCATGCTGTAGCGTCCGGCGGCTACCGCCGCGTTTTGGTGGTAGGCGGGGAGAAAATGACGCACGTAAGCACATCCGCAGCGACGCGCATCGTCGCCGAAGCGCTCGACATTCAGGAGCGCCGTTGCGGCGCAACCCTCCCGGCGCTGGCCGCCATGGTGGCCGAGAAGTATCGCAGCCATTACCATCTTTCTGACTCTCGCCTGGAGCGGATCTTATGCGAACTGGCCGTGAAGAACCACTTGAACGGGTCTCAAAATTCCTACGCTCAGTTTCACAACGCCATCTCGAGAGAACAGTATTTTTCCAGTAGGTTCATTGCCACTCCTTTGCGGCTATATGATTGCGCGCCGATTAGCGACGGAGCAGCCGCAGTCGTACTGACAACAGAGCCGACCGACGTGATTGTCTCAGGTGTGGGTCAAGCCACGGCGCCGGTGAGTCTGCGCAAGCGAGAGTCTCTGACTTCCTTCGCGGCCACCCGGACCGCTGGAAGGAGGGCGTACGCGATGGCCGGCTGCACTCCCGAGACGGTCGACTTTGCCGAAGTGCATGACGCGTTCACTCCCTTCGAGATCATTGCTAGCGAAGATCTCGGATTCTTTTCGGCCGGAAAAGGGGGCAATGCAGTCGAAGCCGGGCAAACGCAGATTGATGGCTCCCTACCGATCAATGCCTCCGGTGGTCTCAAGGCGCGTGGCCACCCCATTGGAGCCAGCGGAGTCGCTCAAGTCTGCGAGTGCGTGCGGCTGCTACGCGGACAAGCCGGTGTCAAGCTCAAACGAGAACCCGTACGTGGCCTGGCGCAAAGCACCGGAGCGCTTGCCACGAATAACTTTGTCACCATTTTGGAACGGGCAGATTTAAACGCTCAAGTGCAGAGTCTGTGGCTTCAGAGAACGACCGGAGACCGGAGACCGGGGATGGACGCCCCACATGCCGCTCCGAGTTCCGACTCTCAGGTCTCTACTGCCCTCCAATCGGAAGCCAAGAACCGAAAACTGGAAACTAATAAGACGACCGAGGACCGGCGACCGAGGACCGCGGAACAGGAAACAGGAAAGACGACCGAGGACCGGCGACCGGGGACGGGGTCGGAAAAACCAGAAACCAGAAACCTGAAACCAGAAACTACTCGGACGACCGGCAAAATAGAAACTTTTACGATTGTCCACACCACTGCCGAAGGTTTTTTGGCGCCACTGGTGCTGGCATTGATTCGCGACCGCAAAGGATCGTTGATTATGGCGCGAGGAGAAGATGCCGCTGATCTGAAGATTGGCCGCGAGGTTCATCTACGTGAAAGAGATGGAATCTATTTCTTTAAGGTCAAAAGCTACTTGCGGCAAGCGCGGGAGGCGATGCGGCATTTCCTTGCGCGTGCGACACGCAACAAGGGCAGGAGTGATGGAGTAATGGAGCAGTGAACAGTGGAATGGAGTTGGAGTATTGGATTATTGGATTTTGATACATCACTCCATTACTCCAACACTCCATTACTCCAGTCTTTCTAGGAGGCATCATGAACTATCGCAGCTTTGCTTATGAAAACAGCGATGGTATTGCAACCATTCGACTGAACGACCCCGAGCACCTAAATGCCTTGACATTCGAAACCTATACGGAGCTGGAAAGCGTCATGCTCGAGCTTGGGCACGACGATAGCGTTAAGGTCGTCGTGCTCACCGGGACGGGAAAAGGTTTCTGCTCCGGGGGCAGCGTGAACGAGATCATCGGCAAGCTGATCGAAATGAAAGGCGACCAGCTCTATCAATTCACGCGGATGACCTGCAACGTGGTGAAGAACATGCGGCAGCTCAAAAAGCCCACGATCGCCGCCGTCAACGGAATTGCCGCGGGGGCCGGAGCCATGCTGATGCTGGCCTGTGATCTGCGCCTGTTTTCCGACAAGGCGCGCGCCGCCTTTCTCTTTGTCAAAGTGGGTCTGTCCGGCGCGGATATGGGGGCATTGTACCTGCTGCCACGCATCGTAGGACTGGGTAGAGCTACCGAGCTGGTTTACTTTGGCAACACCATTGACGCGCAAGAAGCCTATCGCATCGGGCTCGCCAACCGCGTCGTACCTGCCGAAACCCTCATGGCCGAAGCCTATGAGTTGGCGCGCCGGCTTAAAGAAGGTCCGCTTCACGCTCTAGGGGTGACTAAAGAACTTCTGAACCTTGAAGCCGATGTGACTATGGACATAGCGTTAGAAATGGAAGCCATGGCCCAGGCGAGATGCATGCAGACGCCGGATTTTCAGGAGGGCTACAAGGCCTTTGTCGAGAAACGTCCGGCAAAATTCAACCAGAACAAGGCCGCCGAAACAGAAACTCACCACAGAGACGCAGAGCACGCAGAGTCTTCTAAGAATTTCTCGCGCCAAGAGCGCTAAGCACGCAAAGATAAGATTTATTGGCGCCCTGCGCCAAAATCCTGTTTGATCTTGTGCTCTTTGTGATTGATTTTTGTTTGTTTCTCTGCTTCGCGGCCTTTGCGCTCTTTGCGCGAACATCCGTGCCTTGCTCGGTGATCTCTGTGCCTCTGTGGTGCAATCTCACAAAATACATTGACAACCAACACCTATCTGCTAGCATTTTAATCGTCGGCCAGAACTTCCAGGCGCGACGCGGTACTGCCGCGAGGAGCATCCGATGACTCTTTACTGGCCAGGCTTTCAAGCGCTTTGCTCTCATTGGCTCTTCCCTAGAGCAGCTTCTGTTTTTGCCTCTCCTGTGCTTCTCGTGACCATCTCCAAGAGAGACGCTGCGCCTTAGGTTGGCGGCCATGGCTACGAGATTCGCGAAGACCAAGCAAAAAACCTCCAGACAATCCCTTCCACGTAGGCGCAAGCAGGCAACGAAACCCGATCACAATCCAATCGGCACAGACGGCTTCGAGTTCGTCGAATACGCTGCGCCGGCAAGCGCCGGACTCGGCCCTCTTTTCGAAAAAATGGGCTTCGTCGCCGTCGCGCGGCACCGTTCCAAAAATGTAACTTTATACCGCCAGGGCGACGTTAATTTCATCGTCAACCACGAGCCGAACAGTTTTGCACAAGCGTTTGCACGCGTGCACGGCGCTTCGGTCTGCGCCTTTGCCATACGTGTACGAGACGCGGCCTACGCGCTCAAGCAGGCGCTGGCTCTCGGAGCCAAGCCCCATCACGGCAAAATTGGCCCCATGGAGCTGAACATACCGGCCATCCTCGGGATCGGCGGCAGCTTGATCTACTTTGTCGACCGCTATGGCGATCGCACAATTTATGATGTCGATTTCGTTGGCGGCGCGCCGGCGCAAGTCGAAACGGCAGGGCTGACTCACGTCGATCATCTGACGCACAACGTTCACAGAGGGCGGATGGATCAATGGGCGGAGTTTTACCAACGCCTGTTCAATTTCCGCGAGATCCGTTACTTCGACATTCACGGTCAGAAGACCGGGCTTAGATCACGGGCACTGGTGAGCCCTTGCGGCAAGATCCGCATACCCATCAATGAGCCCGCGGACAGGCAATCTCAGGTGCAGGAATACCTCGAGGCGTATCGCGGGGAAGGAATTCAACACATTGCCCTGGCGACACAAGACATTTACGCGACGGTCGAAACGCTCCGGGCCCGGGATGTTGATTTCCTCGACGCTCCACCAGGCTACTATGACTGGGTGGCAAAACGGTCCGCCTACTACGACGAACCGCGCGAAAAGCTGGCGCGCAACCAGATCCTGATCGACGGCGAGCCCGGCGCCGGACTCTTGTTGCAAATATTCACCAAGACTCTCATCGGACCGATCTTTTTCGAGATCATCCAGCGCAAAGGAAACGAAGGGTTTGGCGAGGGGAATTTCCGGGCGTTGTTTAACGCCATCGAGAAGGATCAGATGGCGCGTGGTGTGGTACGCTGATGGGCAAATGGATATCGTTCCCAAGGGTTGAAGGACAGACTTCGCGTCAGGCTCACGCCGACCTGCCTTCAGGAACGTGTGAGCGAGAGCTGGGCAAAGAAGGCTTTTTCGGACCATCGACGCACATGGTCCATCGCCACCCACCGACGGGCTGGACGCATATCGAGGGGCCGTTGCGGCCACGTGCATTCGACACTAACCGGCTCGAAAGCTCTGCGATCTCTCCCTGGGACGCGACGCTGTTGCTGCGCAATGCCAGTCTTCGACTGCGCCATTGGCGCGCCCAAGCAAATATGGAACATCTGGTGCGCAACAGCGACGGCGATGAGCTGATATTCATTCATGAAGGTAGTGGCGAACTGTTTTGTGACTACGGCCATCTGAGCGTGCGCGAGGGAGACTACCTGATGTTACCCCGCGGAACGCTCTGGCGCTTAGAAGTTAACACCCCGATAACCGCTCTTCTGATCGAGGCTACCGACGGCAGTTACCAATTACCTGACAAGAGCATTGTCGGAGAGCACGCCATCTTCGATGCTGCGATGCTCGATGTCCCCCGGATCGACGAGGCCTTCCGCGTACAGCAGGCCGAGAGCGAATGCAGCGTTATGGTCAAACGCCGCGACTCTCTCAGCGTCATCACCTACCCTTACAATCCACTCGATGCCCTGGGCTGGCACGGTACGCTTGCGCCGGTCAGAATCAACTGGCGTGACCTGAGACCGCTGATGAGCCATCGCTATCACCTGCCGCCGTCCGCTCACACGACGTTTACCTCTGCTCGTTTTATCGTAAGCACTTTCTGCCCGCGCCCGCTGGAAACCGATCCCGGAGCTTTGAAATTACCGTTCTTTCACAACAACGATGACTACGATGAGGTGATCTTTTACCATCGCGGCCATTTCCTTTCGCGAGACAACATCCATCCAGGGATGATTACGTTACACCCGAGCGGTTTGACTCATGGCCCGCAGCCCAAAGCGCTGCAGGCAGCCAACAGCGGAGCCCGCCGCGAAACCGATGAGGTGGCCGTCATGTTGGACGCTCGCGACGCGCTCGATGTGGCACCGCTACCCGAAGGTGTGGAATGGCTGGACTATGTCGACTCCTGGAAAGCATAGGGCGATGAAGCCGGCAAAAGGCGCAATATACTCGGCTGCCCTCACCCTCGCCCTCTCCCGCGGTGGGAGAGGGTCCGGATATTTTTGTCTTACCTTGAATTCAAATCTTCTTTGCCTCCGCTTTGGGGGAGAATTGAAGAGGGGTCGTGCGGGGTGAAGGAAACGGCTTCTGGTTCACTGTAAACATCCGAGCTAAACCGCGATGAAATTGGCAAGTCTCAAAAACGGGCGCGATGGGTCACTGGTGGTGGTTGATCGCGGCCTAGAACGTGCCGTCGCTGTCCCTGACATTGCCAGAACACTACAAGAGGCGCTCGAACGCTGGACGGAGGCGGCGCCAGAGCTGGCGGCAGTCTATCGCGCTCTCAACGATGGTAAGACACCCGGTTCGCTGCCGTTGGAACCTGAAAAGCTGGCGGCTCCCCTGCCGCGGGCTTACCAGTGGCTCGACGGCAGCGCTTATCTCACTCATGTCGACTTAGCACGCAGGGCCCGCGGCGCGGAAATGCCCCCGGAGTTCAGAACCGACCCTCTGATGTATCAGGGTTGCTCGGACACGCTGCTCGGGCCACGCGATCCGATTACGGTGGCCAGCGAGGACTGGGGCATCGATTTCGAAGGAGAGTTGGCAGTCATCACGGGCGATGTGCCAATGGGTATAACTCCCGCCGACGCCGCAGCGCATATACGCCTGTTGATCCTCGTTAATGACGTCTCCCTGCGCCGGTTGATTCCGGCGGAGCTGGCCAAAGGATTTGGTTTTATTCATAGCAAACCCCCCAGCAGCTTTTCACCCGTGGCCGTGACACCGGAGGAGCTGGGCAGCGCGTGGGACGGCGCGCGCCTGCATCTTCCTCTGCTCGTGTATTTGAACGGTGAACTTTTCGGCCAGGCCGATGCGGGATCGGACATGCAGTTTGGCTTTCCCGAGCTGATTAGCCACGCCGCGAAGACACGGCCGCTTACCGCCGGCACGATTATTGGCTCGGGCACTATATCTAACGCCGAGCGCTCGCGCGGCTCTTCCTGCCTGGTGGAAAAGCAGATGCTGGAAATCATCGCGGAGGGCAAGGCAAAGACACCGTACATGAGCTTCGGCGACCGCGTGCGGATCGAGATGCGCGACTCATCCGGCCAGTCGATCTTCGGCGCGATCGACCAGGTGGTCGTCCCGTACAAGAGATGAAGGGTCGGGATATCACCGCCCAGGCATGCGGAGGGCGCATAGCAGAGGACGTGAACTAAAATCCGAAATTCGAATTTCGAAACAAATCGAAATGATCAAAAAAGCACAAAATTATTAACCAGGCCTACTTAATCGACATGTTCATGAATCACTTCCAGACATTTGTGAAATTCGAATTTCGGTCTTTGGGCTCGTTTCGGATTGCGAGCTTCGGATTTCGAATTTCAAAGTGACGGGGGGACTCCATGCTTCTGCGGTGAACACTTATGCCTATGCAACCACGAGTCAAAGTCGAACCCAAGAAGATCATTGAGATCTCCGGCGAGAACCTCACGATTCCTTCGGTCGCTGCGGTGGCGCGAGACAAAGTGCTCGTTCAGCTCAGCCGCGCGCCGGAGATCAAAAAAAAGATTCTCGCTTCGCGACAGTTGCTCGAGGAAAAAATCGCGAGCGGAGAAATTATTTACGGGGTGAATACGGGCCTCGGCGGCAATGTCCGTTTCATTCTGCCCGCCAAAGACCTCGCAGCGCACCAACAGAATATCTTTCGCTTTTTGATCTGCGGCACGGGGAACCCGCTGCCTGAAGATGCGGTGCGCGCAGCGATGCTTCTCAGGGCCAACGCCCTGGCCAAAGGCTACTCGGGGGTGCGGCCCTTGGTGATCGAACGAGTCATCGATCTCCTCAATCACGACATTATTCCGGTTGTCCCGGCTTACGGTTCCGTCGGCGCCAGCGGCGACCTCATTCCTTCCGCCTACATTGGGCGGGTTCTTCTTGGCCAGGGCGACGTTGTTTTCAAGGGTCGGCAGATGCCAGCCGCCGCGGCGCTGCGGCAGGCCCGCGTACGGACATTGTCTCTGGAGCCCAAAGAAGGACTGGCATTGATCAACGGCACCACCATGATGACTGGAATCGCCGCGCTGCAGCTTTATGACGGGGCGCATCTGTGCCGACTCGTGCTCGCCGCCTGCGCGCTGGCACTCGAAGCTCTCAAATGCACCGACGATCCGCTCCAGGAGCCGATTCATGCGACAAAAAATCATCCGGGCCAGCTCGAAGCGGCGTTCCTCTGCCGCAAGCTCATCGAGGGTAGCCGGTATATCCGCAACCTGGATGATCTTCGCCAACGCGTGGGTCGCTCACATCAACCGGCAGACCGCGGCATTAGCCGGTCTGAGGAGGCGATCCAACCAGCCTATTCGCTGCGCTGCATCCCACAGGGAATCGGTCCTGTTCTGGAAGGTTTGGAAGCGCACCGCGCAGTGATCGAGAGAGAGATCAATTCGACAAACGATAATCCGCTGGTCGACCCGATTGCCGGGCGTATCTACCATACCGGAAATTTCTACGGCGGCCATGTCGCGCGCGCTCTCGACAGCTGGAAAGTCGATGTGGCCACGCTGGGAAACTGGCTGCACGCTTTAATGGCCACCGTCGTCGATGATAAGTTCAGCAACGGTCTTCCCCCTAATCTCGCTTTGCGACCCGGGCTTTTCGCTGGCTTCAAAGGAATGCAGTTGAGCCTCACGAGCCTGGTCTGCTCACTACGTCACCTGGCCAATCCGAACCTGATCCATAGCCTGCCCACGGAACAGTACAATCAGGATATCGTCAGTCTCGGTATGCATTCGGCCGTAACCACATTACAGATGACCACGATGTTGCGCGATGCCATTGCCATCGTGCTGATCACGCTCTGCCAGGCTGTGGACCTACGGGGCGGAGGCGCCGGCCTCGGCAACGGGAGCCGTCGGGTGTACGAAGCCGTCAGAGAAAAGGTTCCGTTTCTCGACGAGGACCGCCCGATGGACGAGGACATCAGGAGGGTTACAGAACTGATCCAAAACAGGCTTATCTCTCTTAACTGAAAGGTAGGTCCCAATGAATATTTTTCATTCTCTCGAGGAACGCCAGAATGAAACACCCGATGGAGAGGCCGTTGTCTTTGAAGGGCGCCCCATCCTTTATCGCGAGCTCTACGATCGAGTCTGTCGCTTGAGCTCAGCTTTGCAGTCGAAGTGCGACATCCGGGAGGGAGACCGAGTCGCGCTATTTCTCCCCAATCGGCCGGAGTTTCTTATCTCCTACTATGCCGTTGTGCGTCTCGGCGCAATCGCGGTTTCGCTCAACATTATGTTCAAGCGCGATGAAATCAAATTCATCTTGAACGACAGCGAGGCCAAGGCATTGATCACCAGCCCGCAGTTACTCGAACAGGTGCCGGACGCAAGCGACACTCCGGCGTTGAAGACGATTGTCGCCACGGCCAAAGCCGATGCCGTCCGCACGATCGAACTCGAGCGTCTGATCGCCGCGGCAACCGCAACGGTTCCAGCGGCGACTCTGGAAAAGAGCGCGGGAGCGGCCATTCTGTATACCTCAGGAACGACAGGCCATCCAAAGGGAGTGCTCCTGTCGCATGCGAATCTCATATCGAATATCCGGGCTACCCAACGCCATACCAAGATGAGCTCTCAGGACCGGCTTATCTGCTATCTTCCGCTGTTTCACTGCTTTGCCCAGAACTTCATCATGAACGCCGCTATCGACGCGGGAGCAACCCTGGTCCTGCACGAGCGTTTCCAGGCGGATGATATTCTGAATTCGATCGCGGCCAATTCGGTGAGTATGTTCTTCGGTGTGCCAACGGTTTACGCGCGCCTTTTGACGCTGCCCGATATCGAACAACGCGTGAGTGGCGTACGGTATTTTTTTACCGCCGCCGCTCCGATGCCGGTTGCGGTCGCGCGCCAATGGCGCGAGCGCTTTGGGTCCACTATCTGGGAAGGCTACGGCTTGACCGAAACTTCGCCCTTCGCTTCATACAACCATGATTTTGCCTACAGGGATGGCAGTGTCGGGACTCCCATCCAGGATGTCGAGATGAGAATTGTCGACCTTGATGGGCGCGATTTGCCGCCCGACCAGCTGGGCGAGATCGCCATCAAGGGACCAAACGTCATGCTGGGCTACTTCCGGCGTCCCGAAGAAACCGCTGAGGTCATACGCGACGGCTGGTTTTTTAGCGGCGATATCGGTCGGAAGGATGCCGAGGGCTACTTCTACCTGGTGGACCGAGCGAAGGATATGGTTAACGTGGCGGGATTCAAGGTTTGGCCTCGCGAAGTGGAAGAACTGCTCATGAAGCATCCGGCGATAGGCGACGTGGCGGTCATTGGTGTTCCTGACGCCGACAAGGGAGAAGCCGTGAAGGCCTTTGCCGTCTTAAAGGAGGGCCAGCACCTCGCTGAACAAGAGCTGATAGAATTCTGCCGCAGCCGCATGGCTGTCTACAAGGCGCCGCGGTCGGTCGAATTCATCGACGCACTGCCAAGAAATCCCGCTGGAAAGGTACTGAAGCGAGAGCTGCGACTACGGAACTCACCCTCACCCTAACCCTGGAGGGCGAGGGCTCAAAGACGGGCGAGTTTCACTAATGACAAATTACAGATGTCAGATCCAAAAACGACAAACTTACATCTATAATCGTAGAATTCTCGCGGAGCGAGGACTGCTTCCCTCGCCCTTTGGGAGAGGGCCAGGGTGAGGGTCATGTCCGATCGCGTAGCCATTATCGGAATCGGTTTCACCGCACTCCAACCGGCAACGCCGCATGTATCTTTCAAAGAGATGATGTTCGAGGCGGCGCAAAAGGCCTATGTCGATGCCGGAGTTGAACCCGCCCAGGTCGACTCCTTTGTTACCTGTGCGGAAGACTTGAATGAAGGGATCTCAATCTTTGACGAGTATACGCCCGACCAGTTGGGAGCCGTACAAAAACCCATGCACACTTTGACTCAGGACGGGCTGCATGGGATTGCCGATGCGGTGATGCAGATCCGTGCCGGCATTGCTGAGTTGGTCGTCGTTGAAGCTCACAGCAAAGCTTCCAACATGCTGACTCCGGACTGGCTCCTCGATTACGCGCTCGACCCAATCTACAATCGTCCCCTCGGTTTTAGCCCGCATGCCATCGCGGCTCTCGAGATGAATGCATTTTTGCACGAGACCGGAATCAAGGCGGAGCACTGCGCTCGAGTGGCGGCAAAAAATCGCCAAAACGCCTTGCGCAATCCGATCGCAGCCTATCCTCTGAGTTTGAGCCACAGCGATATCCAACACTCCCGTTATGTGGCCTATCCGCTGCGCGAACGGGAGATTGCCGCAAGAGCGGACGGCTGTGTAGTCGTCGTCCTGGCCGATGAAAGAAGAACGCAGCAAGCGCCGTCACAACCGATTTGGATCCGAGGTGTCGGATTTGCCAACGATAGCCCAACACTGGAATCACGCCATTGGTCTAGCGCAGAGTACGCTCGCAGCAGCGCCCGGATGGCCTGTCGCCAAGCTGGCGTTGATCATCCGCGGACGATCCGGCTTTTCGAGGTCGACGATAGCTATGCCTACAAAGAGTTGCAGCATTTGATCGCATTGGGAGTGTATGCCGATGCCGCAGAAGCCGGACGTTCGCTGGAATCCGGCGAGACAAAGGTCAGCGGTGAGATACCCGTCAACGCTTCCGGCGGCGCTCTGGGCATGGGGCTCGCGCTCGAAGCAAGCGGGCTATATCGGCTGGTGGAGCTAGTGCTACAGCTCCGCAAGCAGGCGGGCGCGCGCCAGGTCGCAGATGCACGGCTCGGCCTGGCACAGTCCTGGCGTGGCGTACCGACAACAAGCGGTGCGGTGGTGATACTGGGAACGGAGTAAAAGAACAGTTGAGAGTGTAGAGTTGAGAGCTTAGTGTCCGATCCGTCATTCTAACTCTCACCCTCAACTCTCAACTATCAACACTCAACTAAAACATGGGTCGTAGAGTTGCCGTAGTCGGCGCGGGGATGACCAGGTTCATCCACCGTGCGCTCGAGACACCCAAGGAGCTGGCATGGCTCGCCGCCAAGTCGGCGCTTGAATCAGCCGAACTGAAGCTCGATCAGATTGGCTGTGTCGTCCTAGGCACCGCGCCGGAAGCGTTCGATGGCCTGCACATGAAGGGAGAATATCTCTCGGATGGTTGCGGCGCATGGAAAAAGCCGTACCTGCGGTGCTATGTGGGCGGCGGTACCGGGGTCTACGCAGTGGCGCAAGCCTGGTTTCACGTTGCTTCGGGACTGTTCGACACCGCGCTCGTGATCTGTGAGGAAAAAATGTCGAGCTGTTCTCCTCACCCGCAAGCCGCTTTCTTGACCATTTTCGATCCCGTTACCGAGCAACCCCTGAAACCGAATCTGCTCTGGATCTTTGCCCTGGAACAAACGCGCTATATGCAAACGTACGGAATCTCCATCGAGGATATCGCGCGCGTTTCGGTCAAGAACAAGCGTAACGCGCTCGACCATCCCGCGGCGCAGCTGGGCGCCGACCTCACGGTCAGTGACGTTTTAGCTTCCGAAGTCATGGCGTGGCCGGTTCACCGGCTTATGGTAAGCCCCACGAGCGACGGCGCCGCGGCGATCATTTTGGCGGCAGAGGACGTAGCTCGGCGTTTGACTGACAAGCCGATTTGGGTTCAGGGGGTGGGCTGGTGCCTTGATACGGCATACTGGACCAACCGCGACCTCGCGTATCCCGAGTACGTAGAGAAAGCTGCATGGATGGCCTACCGTATGGCTGGAATCAACGAACCACGGCAGGAAATCCACATCGCCGAGCCGTACGATCCCTTCGCCTACAAAGAATTGCATCATCTTGAAGGATTACAGCTGGCGCCGAAAGGAGAAGCGCCAAAGCTTCTGGCCGATGGAGTCTTCGATCGCGGCGGCAATTTGCCCGTCACCCCTTCTGGAGGGCTTCTGGGCGTCGGCAACCCGATCGCTGCCGCAGGCATGATGAAGATTTGCGAGCTGTTTTGGCAGCTGCGCGGTGACGCCGGTGGCCGGCAGGTGCCGGGCAAGCCCGAGCGCGGCGTGGCGCAAGCATGGGGCGATCTGATGCAGGTGGGAACTGTAGTTGTGCTGGGCACGAAGGAGACACCGTGAGCAAATCGCTCGTTCCAGCCGTTCCAGCTGTTCAAGTCGTTCGAGCAGTTAACAGAGTAACAACCAAAAACCTTGAACGACCAAAGTCAATCCAAGGCGTTGCAATGAACTTTGGGAATCCAACGACTTGGAAAAGGTTTGAACGACTGAAACGATTGGAACGGATGGAACTGTTGGAACTATCGTATTCTATTCGCCTATGAGCCAACCAAAAAACCTTCGCGGCACACCAGTTTCCACGGCGGATCTCCAGGAGGGCAACGTTTTTCTCACCACGTACACGCCTAAACTGCGCTACGCCTGGGACACGGGCGAGGCCATTACTCGCTACCTGGCCGAATTTAAAGCAGGCCGGCTCGTTGCGCGCTCCTGCCATCAATGCGGGCGCGTGATGATTCCGCCGCGTATGTTCTGCGAGCAGTGCTTCCGGCCAACCGATGACTGGGTTTATGTCAAGGATACCGGCCGGATCGCCACTTTTTCTCTTTGCTATGTCACTTGGGACGTGCGGCGACTCAAACAGCCGCAGATTCCGGCCGTGATAGAAATCGACGGCGCCTCGCCCGGAATGGGCATTCTACACCTGGTCAAAAAAGTCGTGCCGGAACAAGTTCGGGTGGGGATGGCCGTTCGCGCTGTCTGGAAACCCAAGTCGAAGCGCATCGGCAGTGTCACGGATATCGACCATTGGGAACCTCTTAAGAAATGACTTCATCCCGCCAAGCCGCAAAGCTTGCCAAGAAAAGCTACTCTCGTTTGGCGCAAAGCGCCAAGCAAAGTATTTCTGTATCTTTGCGTTCTTTGTGGTTAAACCTTCTGCTCTTTGCGTCTTCGCGCCTTTGCGGGAGAACTCTTTTCCGTTGAATTCGACGACAAGTAACAGGACATAACACTATGGGGCAATTAACCGCGAATAACAGGCGTGCATGGGCCGGGGAAATCCCGGTAAGTTCCAACTATACAGCGGGAACCGGCGGCCAGATTTTCTTTCACGCGCTCAAGACTCACGGCAAACTGATCGCTACACGATGCGGCAACTGCGAGCAAGTCTATCTGCCGGCTCGGTCCTTCTGCGAGCGATGCTTCGCGGAGTTGACTGAGCAGGTCGAAGTCAAAGCGGCAGGACGGTTAGTGAGCTTTACAATTTGCCATGTGGACCTTGACGGCAGGCCGTTACGCCGCCCCGAGGCATTTGCTCTGGTGCGGTTGGAAGGCGCGACCACCGTAATGCTTCATCGTTTGTTGGGCATCAGCGATGCTGAAGGAATACGGATCGGTTCTTCGGTGGAACTCGTATTAAAGCCAGAGAAACATCGCGTGGGCTCTATTCTCGATATAGAGGGCTTCCGCCTCGTGCAACCAACCTGACGTTTGATGGGATTGTTCTCCCGCTAAGGCGCCAAGTGGTACATGAAAATCAGATTTCTACGTTAGGTCGAAATGACAACGCGTGTCATCCCGATGTTGAACTTTCTTGGCGCCTTTGCGTCTCTTGTGAAAACGTGACTACACACAAATCCCCCCCGTCCTGCAAGCCGGGCCCCTTTGCAAAGGGGGCTACAGGGGATTTATCGGCGCGATACCAAGTACTGGGGCATCGCTGTGTTGTACCTTTGGTACATGAATTACTTTGCGGGAGATTTCGAGTTTTTGGTTGCGGTTTTCCCGCATCGCGCTTCGTGGTGCAATCCTGCTTTTCTCGACGTTCTCTCAGTCCTCTTTTCTCTAGCAGGCTGCTGAAAAACTCTCCGTTCACCCTTCGAGAACCTCAGGGCGAACGGAGACGAACTTGAAATGAGTAGGGAGTTTCCGTTCATGCTGAGCCGGTCGAAGCATTCCGAATCTTTTTTCAGCAACCTGCTAGGGTGAGAGATTGGGAAAATTAAATTCGCTGCAAAATCAGCGCGATGCCCTGGCCGCCACCGATACAAGCGCTGCCGACTCCGTAGCGCGCATCGCGTCGCTTGAGCTCGTAGATCAGCGTTGCCGTCAGTCTCGTGCCGGTCGCGCCCAGCGGGTGGCCGATTGCGACGGCGCCACCGTTAACATTGACTTTGCCGCGATCCAACTCCAGCTCCCTTTCTACGGCCAAGTACTGGCAAGAGAAAGCCTCGTTCACCTCGATCAGGTCGAGCTGGTCGAGCGCTAAACTCCCACGATCGAGAGCGAGTTTGATGGCGGGAACCGGGCCAATCCCCATGATCTCCGGATCGCAACCGGCAACTCCCCAGGAGACAATGCGCGCCAGCGGCTCAACACCTCGCTCTCTAGCTTTTGCCGCTGTCGAGAGAATCACGGCCGCCGCTCCATCCGCGATTCCGCTCGCGTTACCGGCCGTGACAATACCGTCCCTGCGAAATACCGGCTTCAGGGCTGCGAGACCCTCCAGGGTAGTGTCGGGTCTGGGATGTTCATCGTGATCAAGAACGCCCTCAATTGCTACAATCTCCTCCCTTAGCCGTCCTGATTCCTGCGCTGACTTCACCCGCATTTGACTGAGATAAGAAAATTCGTCGGCTTCGGCTCGCGTGATGCCATAACTGCGCGCCAAGTTTTCGGCGGTTTCCGCCATGTTGAGATTACAGTACGTATCCGTCAAAGCCGACCAGAGCGAATCCTCGAGCTTTCCTTGGCCCAACGGAATTCCCCAGCGCGCGCCGCGAACCACATGAGGAGCCTGGCTCATACTTTCCGTTCCCCCGGCGAGAACGAAGCTGGCCTCTCCCAGTAAAAGCAATTGGGCCCCGCTTATGATCGATTGAAATCCCGATCCACATATCCGATTCACTACCAGAGCCGGCACAGACTGCGAAATCCCGAGCCGCAACCCTACATGACGCGCCAGGTAAATTGCGTCAGTGCTGGTTTGTTGCGCGTTACCGAATATCACATGATCGATCTCCTCCGGACGAATGCCCGCTTTGTGTACCGCGCTCCGGCCGGCAATAACAGCAAGTTCCGTTGCCGTCAAATCTTTGAGCGCACCGCCGAATGTTCCGAACGGGGTGCGCGCCGCCGACAGAATAACGATGTCATGGTCCACAGGCATGATCGAATTATACCAGATGAACCCACACGGATGTCAGAGCCCATCTCAGGCAGTATACTCAACGAAAATCCGAAATCCGAAGCTCGAAATCCGAAACAGCGCGCACCGCGCGCGGTTCCGAGTTTCGAGTCTCAGGTTCCAAGTTGCCCGCCACTTATGACCCGGCGTTCGTATGAACAATTTGGTCATTGGGATTTGGCGCGATCTTCGGTCGAGCTCCGTGGTTTAATTTTGCTTCTCCTATGAAAATAGCCGACTATAAGGAAAATCCCCCGGTCCTGCGGCCCGCCCCCTTTGCCAAAGGGGGCTAGAGGGGATTTGTCGGGCGCGATACCAACTACTGGCGGCTCGTTTTCATCCGCTGTGTTGTACCTTTGGTACATGAATTACTTTGCCGCTCCGCTTCACCCATGGCGTAAGAGCGGCTGATGGGATAATAACTCATAAGCATGGAGCGCTAGAGTACCACGCTACTCCTTTTTTGAGGAGGCATCCCATGAATTCCGGAATCAAAAAAGTCGGCGTTGTCGGCATTGGTTTGATGGGCAGCGGGATTGCCCAGGTCGCCGCGACAAAGGGATTCGATACGATTGTCGTCGACGTGACACCGGAGATCGTTGCCGGCGGCATGGAACGAATCCGCAATAGCCTTCGGCGCCTCGCCGAAAGCTATCAAAAATCCAGCGGCAAAAGCGGCCTTGCGCCGGAGCTCGAGCAGGAGACTTTGGGACGAATCAAGGGCTCCGCCAACTACCGCGACCTTTTGGACCGCGACATCTTGATCGAGGCGATCGTTGAGCAGGAGGCGGCAAAGAAAACACTTATAGCCTCCCTGACCGAAATGGGCTATCGGCGACTCTTTGCCTCTAATACCTCTTCCATTTCGATTACCCGCCTGGCGGCGGGATATGCGGCGCCCGACAACTTCATCGGCATGCATTTCATGAATCCGGTTCCGGTTCAGCCGGGGTGCGAATTGATTAGAGGCTTACTCACTTCCGACGAGACGTTTCGGATCACATTGGAATTCTGTCGTGAACTCGGGAAAGAGGCCATTCTTGCGGAAGACAAGGCGGGGTTTGGCATCAACCGGATGTTTGTTCCCTACTTGAATGAGGCTGTCAAGGTGGTGGAGGAGGGCATCATGAGCTGCGACGACGCCGACAAGACAACGCTTTGCCTGGGCCACAAGATGGGCCCGATCACCACGCTCGACTATGTGGGTCTCGACACGACTCTCGCCATCGCGCAAGTACTCGAGCGGGAGCTGGGCCCCGCCTACAAACCTGCCGACCTATTATCAAAACTCGTGATCGCCGGTTTTTGTGGCATCAAGAATGGGAAGGGATTTTATTTTTGGGAGCAAGGGAAAAAGATCGGCGTCAATCCGGCGGTCGCCCGCTACCGCAGAAAATAATTGGGCATACGCGGCCCGATCGATTATCTCCCGCGAAGACGCCAAGTGCGCAAAGAAAAGCTACTCTCTTGGCGCCCTTGCGCCAAGCAAATATTCATCTGTGCGTTCTCTTATGAAAATGTGACTACACACAAATCCCCCCGTCCTGCGGCCGGCCCCCTTTGCCAAAGGGGGCTACAGGGGATTTATCGGCGCGATACCAACTGCGGGGGCTCGTTTTCATCGGCTGTGTTGTACGTTTGGTACATGAGTTACTTTGCGGCATTCGCGCCGTCATGGCAATTACCGACTAAGCAGTTCATATGTAAGTACACATCAGAGATCGAGGACGAGCCCTGGAGAGCGCGGGCACATACCAATGAACTCCTTAATCGGTAATTACCCCCTTAATAGTTATCGTCGGGGCACTGGCGGGCTTGGAACTTTGAACTGCGCGCGGGGCGCGCCACTAGTCGATCCGGTGGGCGCGGGTTTCTTCCCGATGTTTGCTCAGGTACGGGATCAGCGGCGTCCCGCCCGTGCCGACATCTCGGGGATTCTGGGGCCTACCTTGCGCCTGCTTGACGATATAATTGTGCGCGTACTCGAGATGGGTCGCACGGAATTGTGCAAGAGCATCGACAGCGGCGTTGTACGCCTCCCGTAAACGAGGCGCTCGCCGCCTGTGGCGCAACACAAAGTCGCGGATGGAAGGCCCGGTTTCAATCGCCTCGACGAAACCGCGATGCTTGGGCGGCATATAATCGCGCATCTCCTGTAGATATGTCCGTAGCAGGTCCTCCGCATGCGTAATAGCCAACGCCGCATCGAGCGCCGGAACAATCGAGCTCTGGGCCCCGGTTTCACCACGAAACATTTGCGGCTTGTCACCGTAAGCCGTCACCCCTTCGTAGATGATGCCGGTTGGAAGCAGCGGGTGGTTGGCCCAACCATGCAGGTAAGGTCTGACGCGGTGGTAATAAATGTACGGGTCGCAGCGCTCAGGCATGCGCAGCAGGATATCGTGCATGCGCTCTAGCGTGCCGGCGATAGTTTCAAGCTTGGCCGTTACGAGCTCCGGATCTTCTTCCACAACCGCCTGTTGAGCCGCGACCATAGCAGCAAGCGCCGGACCGGCGTTCGCTTCGATGGCAACATGGATCAAAACAAACCACTCCTCGTCCAGGCCGCCTAAAAAGTTTTCCAATAGCACAATGTTGCCCAGTTCAACATCCGCATCTGCGTCGAGCCTTCTCCAGTTATCCAGAGCATATGAGGCGTAGGACAGTACGGCAGGGCGGCCCAGGGATTCAGCAACCTGGTGCCATGGCACAGCCAGACAGGACGGCATCGAGCTAACAGTCTCCTCTTCACCCCAGACATAGGCATGTCCAAGGAATGAAAGGATCACCATAGCTCTGCGCCGCTGTCGATCATCGGCGAGCTGCGCGGCGTCCACGAGTGGCAATTGCTTCAGGAAGCCACGAACTGTCCCACTGACCAGAATCTTCGGGAGCGCGTGAGCCACCTCCTCCCACGCCCCAAACTCAGCCGGCAAACGATCCAGGGGGTCCAGCGCAGGTAAGAATCCTCGCTCCGGATCGATGTCGTATGTGTCGAGATCAATACGCTGCACGGTCATAGCTCGCCGGATCTGGGTATAGGCCGCCCCCCTTTTACGGTTGCTATACGGGAGAATGTTCCTAGCCGGTGCGAATGTCCTGAGGTATGGCTCATAGGAGCTGCTCAATCAGGGCCGACATGAAGCAAACGAAGGACACGAAGGATTCGGAAATGAATATCTTTGAACTTCGTACTCTTCGCGACCTCCTTAGAAAATTGAACTTATGCAAAACTCAGTCACCCGCTTGAAAAGAAAATCCCCCGGTCCTGCGGCCCGCCCCCTTTGCAAAGGGGGCTATTGGGGGATTTGATCAGCGCTTGTTCCATCCTGCCGCCGCCGTTCTGTGCCTGAGGGCTGATTTTCATTGTCTGCGGGCGAGCGTAAGCTCATGAAACACTTCGTGGTTAGGTCTCTGTTTTACTTTATTTGCGGCTCTGCCGCGCTAGGCTTTCGTGGAGAAAAAATCTGCTTCTCCCTTGGTTGCGGCTCTGCCGCGCTAGGTTCTTCGTGACCTTCGTGGTGACGTGTCTATTGCTTTGGTTCCAGCATAAGCGCCACGATTGCCATCTTCCATCCCCGATCTTCCATCCCCGATCTTTCCTCCACCTGCCCCGTTTAGCGCCTGTTTCAAATCCGCGATGAGATCTGCCGCGTTCTCGATCCCTACCGACAAACGAATGAGCCCATCGTCGAGCCCGGCCTTCTTTCGTTCCGCTTCCGGAATGGAAGCATGCGTCATGATCGTGGGTAGCTCGACGAGGGACTCGACACCGCCCAGGCTCTCGGCGATCTTAAAGATACTCAGGCCCTGCAACACGCGGCGCGCCTCGCTTAAACCGCCTTTGACCTCGAAAGAGATCATCCCGCTAAAACCGTCCATCTGCGCGGCGGCAATTTCATATCCGGGATGATCCGCGAGTCCCGGATAGTACACCTTGCGCACGCGCGGGTGGCGCTTTAGAAACGCAGCGACGGAAGTCGCATTCGCTTCGTGCTCACGCATGCGCAGCGCCAGTGTCTTGATGCCCCGCAGCGTCAAGAAACAGTCAAATGGAGACGGCGTCGCGCCGGCTGCGTTCTGGAGAAACTTGAGCCTCTCATATAGAGAGCGCTCGTTGAGGCAAATGGCGCCACCGACCAGATCCGCATGACCACCGATGTATTTGGTCGTCGAATGCAACACGAGATCGGCGCCGAGCGAGAGCGGTCGCTGGAAAAAGGGCGAGGCAAAGGTGTTATCCACGAGACAGAGCGCCCCGCTATCGTGGGCGATGCGCGCCGCTCCTCTGATGTCCGTGATGCGCAGCAGGGGATTGGTCGGCGATTCAATCCACACCAACCGAGTCCGTGGCATGACCGCGGCTTTAATCTCATTCAGATTTGAAGTTTCGACAAAAGAAAAAGTCAGGCCGAACTCTTCCAACACGCGCTTGAAAAGCCTATAAGTGCCGCCGTAAACATCCCGCGAAGAGATGATGTGATCGCCCTGCTTGAAAAGAAGCATTGCCGTCGTGGCCGCACCCATTCCGGAAGAAAACGCCAGGCAATAGTTCGCCGATTCGAGGCTTGCCAGTGCTTGCTGTAGAGCAGTCCGTGTCGGGTTGTCCGTTCGAGAGTAATCATAGCCCTTATGAACGCCTGGAGCGCTTTGCGCGAACGTGCTTGTCTGATAAATCGGCACGCTAATGGCTCCCGTCGTGGCCTCGGGCTCTTGTCCGACGTGAATCGCACGCGTAGCGAATTCCAGTGTATTGCGAGTTTTCCGCGTCTTCTTTTCCATCTCGTCCCTGCAGTATCTCACATTTCAGATTTCAAAATCTTAAATTTCAAACAGCTTCGATCGAAGCGTGCCATACGCTATCAAGCAGTTTGCTGTAAGGTCTCCTCTCCACTCTCGACCAACCTCAACACCGAAATCAAACGTCATCTTTCTCACTGCCCAGGTAGTCGACGACGTCAAAGCGGGTCAAAATCCCCTGATACCTGCCACTGCCGCGGACGAGCACAGCCGGCGAAGATTTAAGCAGCTTGACCACCTCATAAACGCTCTGGTCGGAGGCTACCGTAGGCAGCGGCGGTTCCAGCAGCGCTCCTACGGTAAGCTCCATTACATCAGGACTCTCCATGGTTTTTTGAAACAGGGCGCTTTCGGTGACCGAGCCGGCCAGATTGCCGCGATCAAATACCGGAAGCTGGGACACGCCCGACTGGTTCATCGTTTCGATGGCACTTCGCACGGTCGCCGTTACTTCGACCGAGACCAGATGCGGTAACTTTCGTTTCTTCGATTCTATGATTTCCCCGGCCTGTTTGCCCCGTCCCAGGAACTGATTTTGCCTCATCCATTCATCCGAGTACATTTTTGATAAATAGATCTCGCCGGCGTCAGGTAACAAGACAACCACGATGTCATCTTTCTTTAGTCGATTGTCGCGCGCGTAGCGAAGCGCTCCCTCAACGGCTGAACCGGAAGAGCCGCCACAGAAGAGGCCTTCCTCGCGCGTGAGCCGACGGCCCATCAAAAACGAATCGCGATCCGAAACGGTAACCACGCTGTCGATGTAGTCAAACTTCAGGTTCTTGGGAACAAAGTCTTCTCCAATTCCCTCGACCTTATATGGATAGGAGTCGGCCCACGACCATTGCTGCCGCTCAAAGACCTTGCCGAGAATCGACCCCTCCGGGTCAACGCCCACCACGGCACAGTTTGGATTCTTCTCTTTCAAGAATTTGGCGGTTCCCGAAATGGTTCCGCCGGTTCCCATCCCGGCGACGAAATGAGTGACCTTTCCGTCCGTTTGCTGCCAGATCTCCGGACCCGTGGAGCGATAATGGGCTTCCATGTTGCTGGGATTGTCATACTGCATCGGCATGAAGGCACCCGGAATCTCCTCGGCAAGCCGCCGTGCCACCGAGTAATAGGATTGGGGAGATTCCGGCGGGACCGCCGTGGGCGTCACCACAACCTCCGCGCCGAAGGCGCGCAAGCGGCGAATTTTTTCAATGCTCATCTTGTCGGGAATAGTAAAGATACACCTGTAGCCCTTTACGGCCGCCACAATCGCAAGAGCCACGCCCATGTTGCCCGAGGTGGGCTCGACGATTGTACCTCCCGGCTCGAGTTGTCCTTGCCGCTCCGCGTCTTCCACGAGAGCCAGAGCGATTCTGTCCTTGACGCTCCTGCCCGGGTTGCAAGCCTCGACTTTGGCGCAGATGGTCGCGGAAATTCCCGCGGTCACATGGTTCAGTCGGATGAGCGGCGTATTGCCGACGGCTGCCAGCACATTGGGCAAAATTTTTGACATAGTTATCTCCCGGCGCTACTCGATACCAGGCTCACGATTCGATTCGTTCGCGGAATCCCCGGCTAACTGTAACCTAGCGCCCGGCTGGGGACATTCACGAGATCCGTCACGACCTTTCTTACCCCGGGCATCATTTCAACGCGGCGGCAGATCTCCTGAACTGGAAGCGCAGCCGGGAGAAGCCCTGAGAGCGTAACCTCTCCATCCCTTGCCTTCACGTCGATCACGATGTCTCTGAGACTCGGATGCTGTAGGAACATGGCTTGAATTTTTGTCACCAAAGCCCAGTCGCGTAACGCTTGTTTTGAAGCAGGCGTCGGTTGGTACTCTTCAAGTAAAGCGGCGCGCGCAATCAGTTTTTCCGCGGCAGCAGCGCTGATTTGAGCCATGTTCAGAATGAGAGCGTACTGTTCGGGGTCGCGCCAATCAGTACCAAACATAGCAAGGAGCCGCCGCGTACGCGCCTTTTCGACCTGATCGACGTACCGGCGCGCGGCGTGCGCATCCAATCCTTGCCGCGCGCGCACCTGCTCGATGCGAAACTCCATGGGAGCCGTGAGCATCACCTTCAAGACGTGGCGGATGCCCGGCAGAAGTCCATGGCCGATATGCCCGAGGTAGACGATATCCTGATCGAGCGCGGCATCGCTTATAGCCGCCTGCAGGGCAATGCGATAGGGCCGCAGATTCTCATGCCATCGCTCCCACCAGTGCGGCTCCTTCTCCAGGATTTCGTTGAGCTTCGCCTCGGGAACGTCGCAGCGCTGGCTTGCTGCCACCAGGATCTCACGGCTGACGAATGGAGAGTTTAAAGTTTTAGCCAGGCTCCGTGCCAGTGTCTCGTCGTCGCCAAAAGTCCCACCAAAAATAGAGATAATGGCCATGACGCAACCTCCTTACTGAGATTGGACAGTCGATTTGCTACCTACTCGTCACTCCCCTTTTACGCCCCCTCCTTACTTCGAGTTTTCACACGACCCTGCGCACTTCTTCCACCGCTTGAGGATTTTCCAACGAGGACAAATCGCCCGGGTCGCGATTTAGATAGATTGCGCGAATAACGCGCCGCATGACTTTCGCGTTTCGCGTCTTGGGTAGATCGCTCACAAATTTTACCGCCGCCGGCTTGAGCGGTTTACCAAGCTCCTCAGCGACCCTTTCCTTCAACTCCTCAGCGAGACCGTCGCCGGCAACGATGTTTGGGCGCAGCACGCAGAAGCAGACGACCACCTCGCCCTTGATCTCATCTGGAATGCCAATGGCGGCGGCTTCGCTCACCCCCGGATGGCCGGCTAACACCGATTCCACTTCTGCCGGACCCAATCTTTTTCCCGCGACTTTGATGGTATCATCAGAGCGCCCCAGGATGTACCAGAGCCCATCCTGGTCGACTGCCGCCCAGTCTCCATGGACCCAGATATCGGGTAGTCGCGACCAGTACGTTTGCAAATAGCGATCAGGGTCTTTCCAGAATCCACGCGTCATGCCGATCCACGGCTGGCGCACGACGAGCTCGCCGACTTCATTGCGCACGGAGTTGCCTTCGGCGTCCACCACGTCGGCTGCCATTCCGGGTACGGGGCCGCTAAAGGAGCAAGGCTTGATGGGCGTAAGGAGATTTCCCATCAGGATGCCGCCCGAGATCTCCGTTCCACCCGAGTAGTTGATAATCGGCAAGCGCTTTTGGCCGACTTTTTCGAACAGCCAGTTCCACGACGCCGGGTTCCACGGCTCTCCCGTGGAGCCGAACAGTCTGAGCGCGGAGAGACTGTGATTCGCGAGCGGTTTCTCGCCGTGGCGCATGAGGGCGCGCACCAGAGTCGGCGAAACACCGAGGACCGTTACGCCGTGGCGCTCAACCAAAGACCACAAGCGGTCGGGACCGGGGTAATCGAGCGCACCGTCATAAAACAAGACCGTCGCACCCAAAAGGGTCGTACCAAAAAGCTCCCACGGCCCCATCATCCAACCCATATCGGTGACCCAATAGAGCGTGTCGAGCTCACTCAGGTCCAATCCGTGAACCATATCCTGGGCCGCTTTGATTGGGAAACTGCAATGCGTGTGCAGCGCTCCCTTTGGCTTGCCGGTCGTGCCTGAGGTGTAAATGATCATCAGAGGATCTTCCGCGCTGGTTCGCTCCGTTGGCACACTAGAATTGCCGCTTGCCATAAGCTCATGCCACCAGAGATCGCGGCCCTCTCGCCACGGAACGTCGCGTCCGACACGGCGCACCACAATCACATGCTCCACTGAAGGGGCGTTCATCAGAGCTTCATCCGCCACCTCCTTCAGCCGGACCGTTTCTCCTTTGCGATAGAAACCGTCCGCAGTCATGAGTGCTTTTGCGCCGCCGTCGGCCAGCCGCGCAGCCACTGCTGCGGCTCCATAGCCGGAAAAAAGAGGCAACACGACCGCGCCGAGTTTCGCAACGGCAAACAGCGCAATCGCGATCTCCGGCACCATGGGCATGAAGATACCGACCACGTCGCCCTTCTTGATGCCGGCAGCGCGCAGGTTTGCCGCCATACAATCGACGTTACGAGACAGCTCGGCATAAGTCAGCGACCGAACCTGCCCTTCTTCACCTTCCCAGCGAAGCGCGACGCGCTCTTCTGCCGGCGTACCAATCCGCTTGTCCAAACAGTTATGGACAATGTTCATCTTGCCAGCGACACACCAGCGCGTCCACGGCTTGCCGGCCGTTACGTCCACCACTTTTGTGTAGGGTTCGTAGAATTCGACGTTCAGCTCGTCCATCACCGCATTCCAGAACCACTCGAGATCTTCCGTCGAACGACGCATCAGCTCCGCTACCGTCGAGAGACCGTGCCGGTCCATGAAGCGGCGCAACCGACTCTGCCGCACAATCTCCGCCGTGGGCCGCCAAACGATCTCTCCGCCAAAATCGAATCGCTCCATGGGATTATTTGTTTGAGTTCCAGACGTTCAAAACGCCTGTCCTGAGTCCAACCGAAGGGTTCGACCGCTTCGCTCCGTTCAAAAGTTCAAACCCGAATCCGAGCTCCAAATCCGAAATAAATCCAAATAGTCAAACTAGAAATCCGAAATGACTCCATGAAAATTTCCCTGAATTTGTTTCGAACAT
>CAYPHJ010000061.1:0-26232 GCA_964410485.1 uncultured Syntrophobacteraceae bacterium | reverse complement strand
GATAAGCTCACTGGAAAACACTCAGGGTCGTGAATCCGGATCTCGCCGTGATGCACGTCCGCCGGCTCCTGCAGGATCATGCCGCGCGGGTTCAATGCCAGAAATCTCCCCTTGATCTCTTCCAGGTCATCTACCTGAAGTCCGATGTGGTGGAGACCGGACTCCATGCGAAGCTCGTTCAGCGCCGCGCGTCTTTTGAAAAATGTGAGATTGTAAAAGCCGTCGGTGATCGAGATATCCCCCTCCGGCGAGCGCCCGATCTCTTCGGTGCCAAGAAAGCGCCGGTAAAACTCCGTGAGCTTTTCCGGGTTTTCGCTGATGAAGGCGATGTAGCGGAGCGTAGCCATGGGATTTCCCCCGATTTCTCTATTTCTCCAGTTCGATACGCTAGTTTTCAAGCGACGAAATGTCAACCATGAAACAACATGCTCATGAGTTTGCCTAAAGCTCGCGAGATCACCTACAATTCGGGAGTAGTTTTCTTCTCTTCGGCCACGCGTGTTTGGAGCGGCTAGTGGATCTACTTGCCAGACCGTGCCACAAAGATAAGCAAACAACGACGCTGGAACAGAAACCCGGGGAAATAAGGGAAAATGAAAGACAAGATCGCTCGCGTCGATAGTAGAAAAAAGACGCTTTCTCTTCTGTTGCTCGCGATAGCTTTTGCTTCCTCCACAGGCTGCGCGACTTACCGGATTCAAACGCTCGACACCGATCCTGAAATCAAGTATCGGGGCGGGACCATCCATTCACTGGCATGGGGCGCCTGGTACAGTCCGCAGCTCATAGCTGCAGAATGCCGCGGGCGAGGCATCAACGATGTCAGAATCCACCGAAGTATCATTCATGACCTGGCAGGCGTCCTGACCCTTGGTTTCTGGATGCCCACCGCAGTGGAGCTTCGCTGCAGGGCGCCAGGAGCTGACGTGGGGGAGTTTCCCGAGACACCAAAAAAGCCCTGAGTTAGCTACAGTGTTCGTTATATCTCATTATTCTGAGATGTATTTAGATTCGAGCGAGAGCGAGCCCTTCCGAGCGCGGTCAATGGGCTTGCGCCCTGGTGGTCACCACCCCATCCACTCCAGGTCTGGGCTACTTCTACGGTCGGGGCCTGAACGACACTGTCACGTTCCTATGCCCACGCTCTCCAGGACTCGATTCTCGCTCGCTGCGTGTCGGTGTTACTTCATTCAGTACTTCTTTGAAGATTGAACTTATGCAAAACTCAGTCACCCGCTTGAAAAGAAAATCCCCCGGTCCTGCGGCCCGCCCCCTTTGCAAAGGGGGCTATTGGGGGATTTGATCAGCGCTTGTTCCATCCTGCCGCCGCCGTTCTGTGCCTGAGGGCTGATTTTCATTGTCTGCGGGCGAGCGTAAGATCATGAAAGACTTCTTAGCAATTTAAGGTCACAGAGACGCCATGCCGAAAAGGTCTTATTTTGTTCCGCTGCCGTCCTGGGAAGGCCGGCACCAATCGTATACACAGAACATCGAAGGTTACTATTCGTTCCAGGTCCACCACGCGCCAAATGCTACTGCCCGCTTGGAGGCGTACAATCAGGCGACGGAGGAGCTTCAGGAGATCATCGACCAAGCGATTCAAGACGGCAAAACCCTGCGTGCCATGGGGAGGTCCTGGTCCTTAAGCAAGGTCGGGGTGACGGAGCACCGATTAATTGACCCCACAAACCTCCGCATCGGGTTCACGTTGCCCGCTAGCAGAATCTCTTCGAGCTATAGCGGCGAGCGGTCGATGCTCAGGTTTTTTGAATGTGGTGTGCCCATTGCCGAGGCGAATACTCTCCTGTTCAACGACGGCCTATCGCTCAAAGCCTCGGGCTCGAACCATGGACAGACACTGGTTGGCGCCGTTTCCACTGGAACTCACGGCTCCGCATTCAAGTTCGGAGCGACTCCCGATTTTGTCGTGGGCATACACCTCGTCACGGGCCCTTCGACGCACGTTTATTTGCAGCGCGCTTCCGATCCAGTGGTTAGGGAGAGTTTTGCCGACGCTCTCGGCGCCGATCTTATCGAAGACGATACTTTATTCGATGCGGCGCTGGTCAGCTTCGGCTCCTTTGGCATCATTCATGGGATTATGATTGAATCCAGAGAACTCTTTTTACTCCATGCGTACCGGTCGTTCGAAAAGTTTAATCCGGCTTTGAAGAAAGCGATCTCAAGCCTGGACTTCTCCGGGCTCCATTTACCGCGATCGGCTTCCAGGTTGTACCATTTTTGCGTCTGTTTTAATCCGAACGAAGGCACGCCGCCCAAAGAAGCTGCAGTGGAATGCATGTTCGAGGCTGACTACAGTGATGATTACGACCCGCCTGTCTGGGATACTCTCAAATCAGGGCCAGGTGCTACAGGTCTGGAGATCATAGGCAACCTCATCGGCACGCTTCCGAGTCCGTTGAGCGACGCTCTGAAACCCGTGCTGAACACGCAGGTCAGGGGAGATCTCGAGCCTTATGAGCTCACCGGCACTTTCAAAGACCTCTTCCGCGATGAGAAAATCGTCGGCAAGGTCTTTACGTCCGCCGTCGGCGTGCCGTTGTCACAAGCGCTCGATGCGCTTTCTATCGCGTTCGACACCTACAAGAATTTTGGCGCGGTTCTGCCGGTGATTCTCACAATGCGCTTTGTCAAAGGGACAAAGGCTCTACTGGGGTTTACGCGCTTCGATCCGACGTGCGTATTCGAGATCGATTCCATCAACACGCAAAAAGTTCACGACTACGCGAATTCCGTCTGGGCCGAGCTCGAACAAGCCGGAATACCTTTTACCATGCATTGGGGAAAGTTTAACGACTTTCTTACCCCGCAGCGCGTGAACGACATGTACGGAGCAAACGTGCAAAAATGGATCGAAAGCCGGGAGGCTTTGTTAAACCCACAGACAAGAAAAGTGTTTGAGAATGATTTTCTCAGGACGGTCGGACTCTCGACCTGAAACGGCAGGTGCGCTTGTTTCAGTGTGTTGAACCATAATCCCCCAGACGCGAAAAGCCAATCTTCAATGCCGCCACGACCACGACCGCGAAGATGATCAAAATGACTCCCAGCGCGGCGACCTCGGGCACCCAGCCGCTGCCCCAGAACTGAAAGACAATCGTCGATACCACGAGGTTCTGGCGCGTCCCCAGGGTGAGCGCCATTGTCACCTCGCGGTAGGACAGCATGCTGATCCAGATCCAGCTGTTGAAGACTCCGGCAGCGATGAGCGGCAGGATGATGCGGCCGATAATCCTGGGGCTGGAGGCCCCGGCGACTCTGCCCGCCTCTTCCAGTTCCTTATGAACCTGAATCATGACGCTGTTCGTCGTGCGAGTGCCGTAGGCGATCCAGTTTATCGTGTGGGCAAGAACAATGATGAGGACGGTGCCGTAAACGGGGAAGACGCTCCCGTGAGCCAGGGCGAGATAGGCCAAACCAACGGCGACGAGAATGCCGGGAACAGCGTGGGGGAGAAACGCCAGGGTATCGAGGGCGCCGCGAAAGCTTACTTGCGTGCGAATGACCACCCAGGATACCAGGACGCTCAGCACCATCGTCAAAGAGGGAACGGCAAACATGAGGATGGCGGTATTAATAAAAGGGCGAGGACCGGCGTACTCGAATATGGTCCGGTAATTTCTGAGGCTGACCGAAGCCCATGCCTCGGACGACGGAAGTTGAAGGTGAGGGAGAAGCGATGTCCAAAGAAGCACAGCGAACGGCGCGAACACCTCGATCGTGAGATAGAACATCACGAATGCCAACGCCGGCCATTTCCACCAGCCAAGGGCGATCTCCCGAGGACGGTAGCCGCGCCCGGTGATCACCGTAAATTTCTTCCCCTGTTTGACAAGGCGAAAATAAAACCAGGCAAGCAGCAAGCCCATGATGAGCATGACGCCGCCGTACGCTCCTGCCATGCCGTACTCAGGGAGTCCCGATGGCGGGTTCGTGGAAGTGTAGATCACAGAGCTCAGCACGAGGATGCGCGCCGGAAGGCCGATAATGGCCGGCACTTCGAACACCGCAAACGCGGTCATGAAAAGATATACCATCACCCCGGCGACAGCAGGGAGCGTAATCGGAATGTTGATACGCAAAAAGGTCCTGAGCTTGCTCACCCCTGACGTATAGGCAGCCTCTTCCAGTGCGGGATCCATTGCGCGGTACGCAGCCGCCAACATAAAAAATGCCGACGGCACAAAAGAGATTCCCTGCGCGAATGCCATACCCGGGATGCTATAGAGAGTCACCAGCGGTCCGTCCAAGCCAAATAGCTGCCGCGCCCACTGATTGACCAGGCCGATGCTGGGACTGAAGAGCAAGATCAGGGCAATCGTGCGCAGAAAAACGGGAATGAGGATCCCGATGATCATGAGCACATAGATGGTTCCCTTGAGCGGCATGTCCGTACGCATGAGCAGCCAGACCATCGGGACCGCAAAGACCAGCGTCACTGCCACCGTGCCGGTAGCGAAAAGAAGGGTATTGAGCAGAATTTCGTAAGTTCCCGGGTTGGAATATACTGAGACGAAGTTTGCCAGGGTGAGAGGCCCGGCTTCACCCGGGATACCGGTTCGGAGGCTCATCAGCACAACCATGGCGATAGGCGCTCCAACGAGGATAACGAGGAGGCCCATCAAACCAACGGCAAACAGCACGACGCCCTGCTGCCGGAACTCCAGCACACGGCCAACGGTTCCGCCGAGTCCGGTTATGCTGATAGCTTTCATGGCATCCATTCACCTGGCGAATCGCAACCAGGCCGAAACGGGCGCGCGGCCCGTCGATTTTAGATTTAGTTCAAAATCGACGGGGCTTTAGGCGCCTTTCAGTTTCTGAATCCCATAATTTTCGTGAATTCCAGCGTCAGGCGATCTACAGTTTCCGCCTGACTCTGATCCATGAACACCATTTTGTATTTCTGGGCAAACTTATGCATCGCCGTTCCAGGAATGTAGGCCGATGTGTGGCCGGAGTACTTTTCCCAGACCTCTTGGACTTCAGGCATACCCATGAAAGCAGTGAAGAGATGTGCCACGTTGGGATTTGGCGCGCCTTGCAGAACTCCCACGTGGTAAGCCGGTGCGGGTACGGGCTCCAACCCAACCGCTTGCTCGAGAGGCGCGCCTTTCCTCTGGGCCTGATGTATGAAGCTGTCCTGGATGTTAGAGACGATCTCGATCTCACCGAGTTGCAGCCGCGTGTACATCTCCGCCGGCCTGCCGATAAAGGGTTTTTGCGCCGCCAGTCTCTTCACGAACTGGATGGCTTTCTCCTCGCCCCAGGGACCGGCAGCTAGACGCGCAAAATGATGCACGGAGTGGGGCACGCCGATTTTTCCCTTCCATCTCGGCTCCAGGAGGTCTTCCCATCGTTTGGGGACACTCTTCGCCGGCAGGATATTCTTGTTGTAGGCGGGAAGGATGATCTGATGCGCGAACGAAACCGCGCTACTGTCATAATGAATCGCCTGCGAATCGATGCCGAGCTTTTTGTAATCGAACGGCCGTTGTAGTTTTCTCAGCCATAGCGATCCGTGATGGGCATCGGTTACCACCATGACATCCCATTCCTGCTTGACCTTCGTTGCAGCGCGGCTGATGACCTTCGCTACATCGCCGGTCATGTTCCCTGAGGGGTGGTAGTTGAGCCGAATGTTGAGCCCGAATTTCTTGTTGAAGACTTGCGCTAGCGCCTGAGCGCCCTGCGGAGACAACGTCGAGGGGCCGAGAAATTCGATGACTCCTTCTTTCTTTGCCGCGGCAATCAGCTCATCACGTGACTGGCCGAAAGCCTGTCCCGCCCAGAATGTAATGGCGAGAAGCAAAGACAAACCGGTTTGCAAAAAACGCCGATTGGACATATCCACCTCCTGTAAGTGAATCATTGTTTTGGGTAGCGCTCGAACAAGAAACAGGTTAGACGATCCCTGGCTTGTAAAAAGATCCTCCCGCTGAAAACAACGTCAGCCTTGGAGAGCGAGTAAGACCGGATCGTAGGCAGGGGCGCCCGCTATTGTCAAGCGCCACGCAATGGCGCCTGCCTTCGTAATCCAGCTCCTGGCCCGGATTATTCACAGGTGAACCAGGTGGTATCGAACGATGAGCCCTGCCAGGAATATCCTGCGTCTAAAGTCTCGGGTCCCGGGTCTCGCGTTGGGGAGGGGAGAACGCGAGACTTCAAGACCTGAGACGGGAAACAATTGACCGTGCCATCGCTCCTCGGGACTCATCGTTCGATTACAGCGTGTCACGTTTGTCCGTCTGCGCATCAATCATCTGGCTTGGCTACGGTACGGCCGAACTTCGTTGACCCGATTGCGCCTCTATGCGGATCGCCAATCACGTTCTGAACTGCAGCATGCTAGCATAGCCAACGTTTGAAAATCGCGGGCGCATACGTATATGTGAAAAAAAATGTTCAACATGAATTTTGTCGAGCGACTGGGGTTGAATTGTTTGCTCAGATGGGCTGACAGGCCAGATACTCACCTCCGCAAATGGTCTCCTGCCGAACTGCGAGACATTCAGTGGATCGAGCGCTGGACCGTGGCGGTAGCTGTGCTGACCGGGGCTGTTTCCGGGACCATTTTGGGCGGTTTGGAAATCTCGCTTAGCAGCGAGATGGTCGATGACCCAAATGCAAACGGCTGGCAGACGCAGCTTCCCTATTGGTCAATTTACCTCACGGTTGCGGTAGCAGTGAGCGGAGGCGAAATTTTGTTTCTTTACTGGTTAGTCCTGCGAATGGTGGCGCGCATCAGCTCGCTGGCAGGGATTCGTTTGTCTACGCAAGAAATTGAACAAGTGATCGCCTTGGGCCTGTCACGGGCTGCGCTGGAGCTTCCCAATCCGCGCGAGCCGATCTATGGAATTGATCCCTACGCGCGGGTGCCGCGTTGGAAATTGGCGGTTTATGCCGTTCTGTACAGGCTGAAGATTGGCTTGACCAGTTTTCTTCTTCGCGTACTTCTCAGGCGGGTCCTTACGCGCGCCGCGTTGCGCTTCTTTATTCCCCTGGTATCGATTCCGGTGTTCGCGGTCTGGAATGGCTTGATCATTCATTGGGTGATGCGCGAGGTCCGAATTCGCGTTGCGGGTCCCCTGGTGGTAGAGGATTTGGCAGAACTGATTTCGGCGCACAAAGCGAACCTGAGCGCCGCATGTCGCCGATTGATCGTCGAGATGGTCGGTGAAGCTATCATTCGCGGCGCAGATGGCCATCCCAATTATGTGCTTTTGCTCGACCGCTTGTCACGAGAGTTGGAAATCTCGCCGGAGTCGATCCGTGTTGACTGGAACTCCAGCCGGCGTTTGTTGAAAAAGCAGAATCGCAAGGCGCAGGAGCTTTTGTTAACTACGCTCACCGTGACGACTATCCTCAATGGCCAACTCCGGCGCGCCCAACGAGAGCTTCTTCAGGAGGCTTACGAACTCTGTGGCTTTGTTTTCGATACGCAGGGACTAGTGGAACTGCGCCGGGACTTTATCAACGGACAGGGAATCAACAGGGAGGCCCTGAGACGGATCGGCGTGTTCGCCTTGAATTGATTTAGGCGCTTCCGTTCCAACCGTTCCAATCGTTCCAGCGGTTCCAACCGTGTTTTCCATGCGGGTTCAGTCGCGAATATTTTGCGTGAACCATTCGAGCGGCAGTGGATGGCCCAGACCTTTGGTTTTTGCAAGTTTATAAGCCGTGCCACCGACGGCGGCAAACTGTAGTCCCTGTGTTCCTTGATTGTTGAGAAATGTAATCTGCCGATCGTTTGCCCGCCCAATCCAGCGCCCGGACATGATGTCGGGAACGGTGCCGATGTTGGGATTGTCGATCTCGTGAAACGGCGCTGACGGGATTTTCTTTTTTTCCTCGGCGGTACCGGCGATGTAAGCGAACATTCCATCGCTGCCGGTGGTGACTTCTGCCAGCGCGCGGTCGGCGAACAACGTCGAAGTTCCGAGGCGGGCGATAACGTCCACATGCTTGAGCACATCCGCGCCCGCCTCGTTGTTCCGGACGTTATTGATGTGCATCCCAGGCTCCAACCATTCGGCTTTGATCACGGGGACCAAAGAGTCCGTGGTCAACGAGACAACATCGGCGCCTTTGAGCGCTTTCTCGGGAGAGTCGACCGCGACGACTTCCACATCCAATTTCTCGGTTATTTCCACCGCATACGCTTCGCGGTTGGCGCGTGTTGGACTGAATACTCGTATAAGCTCGATCGGGCGCACTTCTTTAATTGCCGCGGCATAGGTTCGCGCCATCCCGCCGGAGCCGATCATCGCCATAATTTTGCAATTCTGGCGCGCCAGATATTTAGTGCCGATACCGGCACAGGCCCCAACACGCATGTGTTGCAGGTAGCCGTCGTTCATCAATGCCAGAGGTTCAGCATTGCGCGTACTGAGCAGGAAAATGAGCCCGCAATAGGTGCCCCGGTCGATGCAGTACTTGTCCTCCACCCGGAAGCCGTCTTTTTCTTCCCACGCGAGCATGTCGGATTTCATCCGAATGGCAAAAACGCCGAGCTTGCGCGACGCGCCTTCCATCGTTCCCCAGCGGTAGTAGTGCGGCTCCTGGGGAACATAGAAGTCGATGCGTGGCCGGTATCCTGCGCGGTGTTCGTTCAGCTCGCGATAGGCCTCTTCCATTGCTTTTAAACAGGTCGGCATGTCGAGAACTTGGTGAATATGCTCATTGGTCAAAAAAATCATGGTTGGGACTCTCCCGGAACTTGACTGACTGATCATCGATATAGCGTGTCTACAGCGCTCTGTAAACCGGTCGGCGCCTCGCGCCGTTTCAACCGTTCCAAAGTTCCAATCGTTTCAGCCGGTCGGAATCAGTTGCTAGTTGCCAGTTCTCAGTAGGCGAAGGATCTGCTTTTGGCCAAACTCAATAAAGCCCAAGCAGATTACTCGTCGCATGGCTCCTCGGAATGACATGATATAGCGCCCTGCGCGCCGCACTTTGCGCTCTGTCGGTCTGTCACCGGTCGCTTTATTCTGGCGCTGGCGCGGTGCATGCATGAGTGATCAACAGACGGTTTTATCGTGGAGCATAATTTCTAATTCCCGGGCATGATTGAGACAATTGAGGCGTTTCAGGCGCGCGCGATGGTTAAAGATTTACCCGTTCGCGTGAAGCGTCCAGGCGTTTTCGGGCAAATGTTAGAACCATTACTCGCACCCACAGAGAAAAAATGTCTCAGTTGGGTGATTTTTTACAATATTTTGGCGACTTTTTCTTTGACGCAAGGAGTAAAATCGTGTAAATGAATTTTAAATTATCTCCGGGAGAGTACGTGATACAAAACCCTGTTCGGTTTATCCGAAGGCTCTTTCCACGGTCCCTCGTGTCGGAGCCGGTCGTCCGTACGATATATATCGGGTTGTTCGGGCTAGCCGTGATCTTTTCCGTGCCGTTCCTGCAGCGCCCGGACGATCAAAGCCAAAGCGATCCAGAGTTGGTAGAGGTTGACCCGGCGCCAGTGCCTGACCCCGAGGAGCGTCTCGGCATCAGATTGCGGCGTGGTGATACGCTGCTTTCGGTGTTGGGTCGCGCGGGCCTCGACTTGCCGGCGGCGCACGCAGTCATAGAACAAGTTCGTCCATTCATTAATCCGCGAAGGATGCGCGCTGGCCACGACCTCCAGATCGTGCGCAGAACGGAAGATCAGTCCGTGCAGGCAGTGGAGTTCGTCGTCGATAACGACATTGTGCGCGTCAAGGCGACCGGAGACGGTTGGTTCGCCGAGCGCGCAGAGATTCCCTATACGCGGATGAAGCGCATCGTTCGCGGGACGATTCGCGGGAGCCTCTATCAAAGCGGCACCGAAGCGGGGCTTACCTCCAATCAGATCATGTCGCTCGCGCGCATTTTCGAATACGATATTGATTTTTTTTCCGATTTGCAGCGGGGCGATGCTTTCTCAATATTGTTCGAGGAAAACCACTTTGCGGACGGGCGGCAACAGGGCGGGCGCATCCTGGCCGCTGAGTTGGAAGCCCGGGGCGAAGCCTACAATGCCTTTTACTTCGTTGCCGAAGACGGCACCGGGGCCTACTATGACGCCGACGGGCGCGCGGTTCGCCGGCCGTTTCTGCGCGCGCCTTTGAGTTTTGTAAGAATTTCTTCGCCATTCAGCACGAACCGACGACATCCGATCTTTCGGACACTTCGCCCACATCGAGCCATCGACTATGCCGCGCCGCAAGGCACGCCAGTGGTCGCCATCGGACGGGGACGGGTGCAGTTCGTGGGTTGGAGGACCGGCTACGGCAATACGGTTGAGATCCGTCACGCCAACGGTTACGTGACTTTGTATGCGCACTTTTCTCGCTTTGCGCGTGGTATTCGGCGTGGCAAGTCCGTCGAGCAAGGAGAGGTCATCGGCTACGTCGGTCAAACCGGGCACGCAACGGGCCCGCACTTGCATTTCGAGTTTATCCGCAATGGTGAAAAGCTCAATTTTCTCGATCATCGAATAGAGAAAATTGATCGTTTGATCGATGAGGATCTGCGCCGATTCGAACGCGTCAAAGATCAACACGAGGCCATGTTGCGCAACGCGGAAGTCGAATACGCTGAGGCTGGCACCGCCAACCACGGTCAGGAAATCAAGGGGAAGTCGCTCCGTAAATCCGGCGAGGATGGTGTTTAATTCGCCGGCCGCTTTGTTTTTGGCGGCGGCACCGCCAAAACCGGGCATGTCGCCCGGCGTACCACCTTTTCAGTCACGCTTCCGATCAGCATATGGAGCAACCCGGTGCGCCCGTGAGTCGACATTACGATCATGTCCACATCTTCCCCCGCCGCCTTGTTGAGAATTTTCCTGTAGGGTGTTCCGATCTCGACTAGCTGCCGAATAGGCGTCGGCGCCGTCCGTCCTGCCAACGTGTCGTTGACGAAAGCATCGAGTACTTTCCTTCGGTCGTCCAGCGTCCTCTTGATCTTTGGTAGCTCCGTTTGGCTCGCCACCCAGGCTTCATCACCCTGGGGGAACGGAGTTTCCTCCACCGTAATGACATTATAGATGATGACCTCGGCTCTTTGCGATTGGGCCATTTCGAGCGCGTAACGCAGACCCACTTTGGAAAGATTCGAAAGATCGACAGGCGCAAGAATCTTTTTGATCTGTTCCACAGAAGCCTCTCCGAGAAACTTATAGAACGTTCCTGTGAAGTTTCGCAATGGGGTTCACTCCAGCGCTGTTTAAACCCCTTCAAAACGCTGAAGGCGGTCAAAACGTTTTGGAACTCCGAAGACGACTTGAACGGAGCGCGTCTGGCGCGGTTGAACGACTGGAACGATTGGAACGTTTACGCTACGGAACACCACCGAATCATGCGTCGGTGTCGAAAGCTTTCATTTCTTATCATTGACAGATGCGCCCTGCGATCTTTTGCGCGCTTCTTCTTTGGCTTCGTCGATGATCGGTTGCAGAGGTTTTTTGAGGCTCGGATTGAGTTGGAATGCCCTTTGAAAATCGCCATCTGCCAGTTTTTCATTACCCTGATAGATCCGCGCCATCCCCCTGTAGACGTAGGGCTCGGCGTCCTGTGGGTACCGCAAAATAATTTCGCTGAAGTCTCGCACTGCGTGCTCGTATCGGCCCAACCTGAGATACGACACTCCGCGCCGGTGCATCGCATCAACATCCTCCGGCTTCAGTCTTAGCGCTTCGCTAAAATCCTCAACCGCCTCTTCATCGTAGCGCAGCCTGGATTTTTGCAGGCCGCGATTATAAAAGGCTGCGGCGAATTTCGGATCGTGCTTGAGAACTGTGGAAAAATCTTCAATGGCTTGATCTTCTCGGCCGATGCCGGCGTACGCAATGCCACGATTGTAGTAGGCGTCGGTGAGGTCCGGCTCGAACGCGATGGCTTGATCATAGTCCCGGATCGCTTCTTCGTGTTTCCCTAAAGCGAGATAACTGTTTCCGCGATTATAAAATGCCGCCGCGTCTTGCGCATGGATACGAATCGCAGCCGAGAAATCTCTCACTGCGGCGTCGTATTGTCTACGATCAAAGTAAAGACCGCCCCGGTTGATATAGTTTTTTGCCTCTTCCGGCCGCAGCTCGATCGCCGCCGTGTAATCTTTGAGGGCCAGATCTTCCCGTTTCAAGCGACGGTATGCATTGGCGCGATTGGAATACGCTTCCGCATCTTTGGGATTGAGTTGAATGACCCGGCCGTAGTCATTCGCCGCGTCTTGGTTGAGCCCTAGATCGTAATGAGCATTGCCGCGATTGAAATAAGCCTCGGCAAATTTTGGATTGGCCTTGATCGCCCGGTCGTACTCTCGAATAGCCTGTCTGGGCTGCCCGGATTCGTGCAGTTTCAGCCCCGCCTCGAGGGCTTCTTCAGCCGGGCCGGCCCAAAGTGAAACGGACCACAGCAACACGATAGGAATGAGAAGAGTGGATATCAGACTCATAGTTTCAGCCGTTCCAATCGTTTCAGTAGTTCCAATCGTTCCGGAGGTGTTTAAACGGCTGGAACAGCTGGAACGGCCGGAACAGTTGGAACCATGCTATTTCATATACGGACCGAGCTTCTCTCTCAGTTTTGGTTCGAGCTCGACGGCTTTTATAAAGTCCTTTTGAGCCGCCTCACTTTGACCGGCACGGAGCTTCACCATCCCACGGTTACCATAAATACGCCCGTCAGCTGGATTAAGTTTGATGGCTTGATCGTAATCTTTGATCGCCAACTCGTATCTTCCCAAAAGTGCGTAAGCATTGGCCCGATTATTGTAAACTTCGGGATTTTTAGGCTGCAGCTTAATGACGTCTGAATAATCTTGGATCGCTTGCTCGTGTTTTCCCAGGCGGCGCTGCGCCAGCCCCCTGCTGTAGTAGACGCCCGGATCTTTTGGCGAAAGCTTCTGGGCAAGGTTAAAATCCTCAATGGCTCTCTCCAATTCGCCGAGAGCTGCATAGGCGTCACCGCGTTGCTGCAGGGCCTTCGCAAACTGGGGTCTCTGCTTGATCGCTTCATCGTAATCTTTAATCGCGCTCTTGAACTGATTCTGAATAAAATGTGCATTGCCGCGATGATAGAGGGCGTCGGCAAGCTTAGGATTGAGTTTCAGCGCTGCGTCGAAATCGGCGACGGCGGCGTCGTTCTTGCGCAGGTTGTAGTAGGTGAGCCCGCGCGCATGGTAAGCCTCCGCCGAATGTGGATCGCGCCGCAGGGCTTCATCGTAATCTGCGAGAGCAAGCTGGTATTGTTTGGTTTCTGCGCGAGCGTTGCCACGGTTGTAGTATGCTTCGGCGAATCCAGGGTTCAGGCGTATCGCTTCGTCATAGTCGCTTATGGCTCGATCGAACCGGCGTAGCCGAGCATAAGCGGTGCCGCGCCCGAGGTAAGCTTCGGCCGAATCCGGGGCCGCTTTGATGGCGCGATCGTAGGCAGCGATAGCGGCTTTGAATTTTCCCGCGCGATACTGCTTGAGCCCTTCGTTGAAGGAACGCTCCGCCTCGCCAGCAAACAGGGTCGCGTGCGTAAACAGCGTTACAAAAAGCAACATCAAACGGAGCTGTGGCGTACGAATACTTCTGCAAGCCAACACGGTAACAACTCGCGAACCGACAAGTGCTGCTGTTTATCGATTTCTATCATCTTTAATCACAGGCTCGGGGCAATGTCCAATTCAGCGCTCGTCGGGTAGACAAATTGCGGAAAAAGTCATAAATCTAGTCCAAACAATTGAAAAAACCGGAGGAGCACAAATGAGCACAGGCACAGCACTGGCTTATAAGACCGAGGCCGAGTTAGCCAATGAGGTTATCATCTCGGCAGATTCGCACATTATGGAGCCCGATGACCTTTGGGTGAACAACTTGCCCCCGTCTTTAAAGGAAAAATATCCCAAATTTCCGCCGCGTCGAGCGCCAGGCGAAAAGCCGGGAGGGTGGGACCCGAGAGCGCGAGTCGAAGAAATGGTTGTAGACGGCGTGTCGGCAGAAGTGCTTTACCCGACTTTGGGACTGCGTCTGTTTGCCTTGGAAGATGCCGACCTTCAAGAGGCGTGCTTTCAAATCGCTAACGACTGGCTCATCGATTACTGCAAGGTTCACCCGGAGCGGCTCGTAGGAATCCCCATGATTTCCCTCTACAATTTAAAGAATGCCGTCAACGAGTTGGAGCGTTGCAAAAAGGCAGGGTTGGTGGGTTGCCTCATTTGGCAGGTGCCGCCTCAAGAGCTTTCTTTTACAAGTGATTATTACGACCCGTTTTGGGAAGCGGCCGAAGCGTTGGACATGCCAGTTAACCTCCACATACTGACCGGATTTAATTACAGCCGCTTTGAACGCAAGGGCCTCGACGTTTATCGCGCCACTGTCAATACGAAACTGTACGATGCGGCCAATTCACTGTTTGACCTTGTATTCGGTGGCGTCATGGAGCGATTTCCGCGGCTCAAGTTCGTTTATGTCGAGAACGAGATTGCCTGGTTGCCGTTCCATATCCATGAATGGGACAAGTACTTCATCCGGCACTCCCCCCGCGCGCCGGTAGCCGCCATGAAGAAACTTCCGAGCGAGTATTGTAAGCAAGTCTATGCGACGTTTTTCAGCGATCCGACGGGAGGCCGTCTGCTGGATTGGTGGGGGTCCGACACCTGCATGTGGTCGAATGATTATCCGCATGCGGCATCCACTTGGCCTCACTCGCGCAAAGTGATTGCAGAAGAGTTGGGCCATCTACCCACGGACGTTTTTCGCAAAGTTGTGCGTGAAAACGTGTTGAAACTGTACAACCTGAAACTCACCGGCATCAACGCCTAGAGATGACTGAACAGACGTTAACGCGAAGGACTTAAAGCGGGAAACCGCAACCAAAAGAGAGCAGAGCCTCCACCACGAAGTGTTTCATGAGCTTACGCTCGCCCGCAGACAATGAAAATGAGCCCTCAGGCACAGAACGGCGGCGGCAGGATGGAACAAGCGCTGATCAAATCCCCCAATAGTCCCCTTTGCAAAGGGGGCGGGCCGCAGGACCGGGGGATTTTCTTTTCAAGCGATGACTGAGTTTTGCATAAGTTCAATTTTCTAAGGAGAAGTCTTTTGTGGGACCCTTCGTGTCCTTCTTGTTTTTCGTGGTGACATAGGGATGAACGTCAAATGATCATCAAGTTGAAAGGAGCAATTTAGAGAATGAATGCAAGTGCAGTAGCTAAAACGCAAGCCAAGGAGACGCCAAAGGCGTATCGTTTTTCGCTGAAAACCCCGTATATGAAGCAAGGCCGTGTAACGCAACTCGTTGCCGAGACCGAGAACGTGTGGATCCACACGAAAATCAATGCCGAAGGCGGCGAAAATGAGATTCATACGCATCTCGACGAGGACCATGCTTTTATCGTTCTGGAAGGTCGAATGAGCGTGTTCGATGAGAAGGACAATGAGACTCAGGTAGGACAATACCAGGGAATCATGATTCCGAAGGGCGCCTACTATCGCTATCTCAACACCGGCGCCGGCAACCTGGTTGTCATACGGGTCGGAGCCGGCATCAAGGGCCACCCACAAGGCGGCGAGGAAATGCGCGTGCGCCCGGACGGTAAGCCGCTTCCCGCCGAATCCGTTGAAAACAGAACACTGCCTCCTGTCGAGGTGCCCGGCAAGTTTTTCGCGGACTCGGCCGGATAGCAAACGATCGTCCATCGGATTCCGACATGTCCGAAGGTGAAAAGGACTTCCTCTGGGAAACTCCTGCCGAATTGTGGCGTGGATTCAAGCCTGCGAGCCAGTCCTGGCAAGGCAAAGTGGTTGGGCTATTCGTCGCTGGCGGCCCATCCAGGCCAATGACTTTGGTGACGGAGGTCCGGGCCTATACCGACCGGGGGCTGGAAGGAGATCGGTTTTTTCGCGACTCGTGGAGCAAAGCCAACCGGCCCGACAAGGCTGTTACTTTGATTGAGGAGGAGACTCTTCAGACGGCCGCAGCCGAACTCGGTGTCGAGATGTTCGCCGAAAAAAGCCGGCGCAACATTCTCACCCGTGGCGTCCCGCTGCTCGACCTGCTGAACCGCGAATTTAGTGTCGGCGGCGTGATGATGCGCGGCCTTCGCCTGTTCGAGCCATGCGGTCACTTAGAAAAGGTGTCGGGTATTCCCGGTATCTTTCAGGCGCTGAAACATCGCAGCGGTCTTAAGGCGGCCATCCTGAGTGACGGCCTCATTCGAGCCGGGGATTCCATTAGCTTGCGAACAGACGGCGGCGTGATCGCAACCCGGCCCCTTTAATTGACATGGAGTTCGGACTCCACTTACCGGCCTCGAGCCCGACGGTAACAACGCAGGACCTTTTGCGTTTCGCGCGCCAGGCAGACCAGTACGGGTTCGACTATCTTACAGTTGCAGATCATGTCATCGTGCCCAAGAACATCTCCGTTCCTTATCCGTACACGGTAGATGGCAAATATCCGGGATCCGGATATCACCTCGAGACACTCACGACCATGTCTTTTCTTGCCGGCGCCACCGACGATATCCGTTTTGTAACCAGCGTGATGATCGCGCCCTATCGTAACTGTATCATTACGGCAAAAATGCTGGCGACCCTGGACGTCTTATCGCGAGGGCGAGTCATTGCCGGGTTAGGTGTCGGGTGGATGAGAGAAGAGTTCGAGAATTTGAAGGCTCCCTCCTACGCAGAGCGCGGCCGAGTGACCGATGAATATATCAGAGCGTTTCGGGAGCTGTGGACCAATGACTCCCCGAGTTTCAGCGGCCGGTACTGTAGTTTTTCCGATATCGTTTTTCTTCCCAAGCCCGTGCAGACACCGACAATTCCTATCTGGGTAGGAGGTCATAGCAAGCAAGCCTTACGGCGTGCCGGAGAGCTGGGCGACGGTTGGCATCCGATCGGCGGAGTCCCGACGGTCCCCCTGGAACCGGAAGATCTGGTTCGGGATTTGGAAATTGTGGCTCGCCATGCCGAAAAAGCCGGTAGAAGTCTCGAGCAGATCCGGGTCGCTTTGAAGGGATCGCTTTTTGATCGTGACAAGGAGGCAACGCCAGGCAAACGCCGGCGCTTCATCGGCAAAGCGGACGATATTCTCTTGGACATTGAGGATTATAGACGCGCCGGGGTGGATGCGATCATTTTTGACGTGCGCCAGCCAAGTATGGGGGAAACGCTTGAACGTATGGAATGGCTGGCGAGAGAAGTGGTCGCGAAGATGAAGATTTAGAGATCTGGACAAAATGTCTTTCGTAGATCTGCAAGGCTCCATCCATCACTATCTCCTGGAAGGGACGCCGGATCAACCTGTTTTGGTTTTCTCCAATTCTCTAGGAACCGACATGCGCATCTGGGATGCGGTTGCGGCCGAAATGAAACCGTATTTCCGAATTCTTCGTTATGACCAGAGAGGACACGGACTGAGTGATGCACCGCGGCTGCCGTACGCAATCGATGACCTGGAGCGAGATCTTTTTGGATTGCTCGATCTGCTTGACATACGAACTGCCGCGGTTTGTGGGATATCTGTGGGCGGGCTGATCGCCCAACGTTTGGCGCTGCTGCATCCTGATTGCGTGCGCGCTTTGGTTCTGTGCGATACGGGCGCGCGCATTGGATCGGTAGCGTCGTGGGAGGATCGCATTGCGCTCGTGAAGTCCTCCGGGCTCGAAGCCATGGTTCAGCCGTCAATGGAGCGCTGGTTCACACAGGGCTTTCGCGCGCGCCGCGGTTCGGAGGTTCGCGGCTATTCCAACATGCTGCGCCGAACGACTGTCGATGGTTACATCGGAACCTGTTACGCGCTCAGAGACGCCGATTTCACCCAGGAGGTGAGTCACGTTCAGGTGCCGGCGCTGGTACTCTGCGGTGATCAGGATATTGCAACTCCACCGCAACTCGGCCAAGAGCTGGCACGGCTGCTACCGACGGCTCAGTTCGCGCTGATCGAGCAGGCGGCGCATTTGCCGTGCATCGAGCAGCCCGCGGCCCTGGTAACTCGCATGATGCAATTCTTTAAGGAGGTGGCGATTGTCCGACGATCGATATGAAAAGGGCATGAAGATGCGCAAATCTGTCCTGGGGGCGGATCATGTCGCCCGCGCGGAAGCGAGCAAGACTGAGTTCGATTCCGACTACCAGCGCTTCATCACCGAAATGGCTTGGGGATCGATCTGGAGCCGGCCAGGGCTCGAAAAAAAGACGCGCCACTTATTGACGCTTGCAATGCTGGCGGCGCTGGGGAAACAGGATGAGCTTGCCATGCATATCCGGGCCACGCGCAATACGGGCGTGTCTCAAGAAGAGCTGCGGGAGGTTTTACTCCACGTTTCCGTCTACGCGGGCGTGCCGGCGGCAAACTCTGCCTTTGCAATAGCAAAACGCGTTTACCAGGAGCTGGAGGAGCAGGGTTCGTAAGATCGGCAGATCGTATGGAATCCCATTGTGTCTCAATGTCATTCTGAGGAGTGCAGCGACGAAGAATCTGCTTTTCGTCGTTAAAACAAGTGGAAACGCCCAAAGCAGATCTTTCACTTCGTTCAAGATGACACATCTACAAATTGGCTATCGCGATGCGGTCGACTTGGCGCAAGGGTGAGACTTATCGACAACGAAGAAAGGTTAGTCTATGGATATCCAGCAATACAAACCGCGCGATTGGAAGTCCCATCCGTCCTATCGTTTCGACGCTTATGCCTCTTCGGTCAAGCGCGCGCCTCTAAAGCGGCTTGTGCCCATGAAACAGACCCTCTCGGAGATCACGGGCCCGCTCTTTGGCGAGGCGGCGGTGCAGCCAGGAGATAACGATCTGACACGCAACGCGGGGACGGGCACCGAGGCGATGGGCGAGCGACTGATTATCGTCGGCCGGGTGTTGGATGAAGATGAGCAACCCGTTCCGAATACACTCATCGAGATTTGGCAGGCGAATGCGGCCGGTCGCTATCATCATGAAGTCGACCAGCATAACGCGCCTCTCGACCCCAACTTCATTGGTGCCGGTCGCTGTATGACAAATGAAAAGGGCGCGTATCGTTTACTGACGATTCGGCCGGGGGCCTATCCGTGGCGCAATCACCCCAACGCGTGGCGGCCGGCGCATATCCACCTTTCCTTGTTTGGACCCAGTTTTGTCACCCGCTTAGTGACCCAGTTTTTTTTCCCGGGCGATCCACTGATTCCGCTGGATCCGATTTTGAACTCGATTCCCAGCAAACGCGGGCGCCAGCGCCTCATTGCCGCGTACGCGCATGACGTAACAGAACCGGAGTGGGCACTGGGATATCGCTTCGATATCGTGTTGCGTGGACGGCAGCAAACGTTTTTTGAGAATGACCGATGCTAAAACAAACTCCTTCGCAAACCGTCGGCCCGTTCTATTCACTCGGGCTTACGCGCAAGCCGATGAACAGCCTCGCCAGCGAGACCACGGTGGGTGAAAAAATTCGCATCGAAGGGCAGGTATTCGACGGCGATGGAAACCCCGTTCCCGATGCGCTGGTTGAAATTTGGCAAGCTAATGCTTACGGCCGCTACAACCATCCCGAAGACAAACAAGAAAAGCCGTTCGATCCACAGTTCATGGGTTGGGGGCGCGCCGGAACGGATGCAAACGGGGCCTACTGGTTTGAAACGATAAAACCGGGGTCTGTACCGGGTCGTAATGGGCGGGTACAGGCGCCTCACGCCAACGTGACGGTGTTTGCCCGTGGCATGCTGGTTCACGCATTTACCAGAATTTATTTTGCGAATGAACCGGGAAACGAACGAGATCCGGTCCTCTCCGCGATTAAAGATAAGGCTCGGCGTCGAACATTGATCGCGGCTCGCGAAGAACGAGGCGGTAAGGTTGTCTACCGGTTCGATATCCGCCTCCAGGGCGAACGCGAGACGGTTTTTTTTGATATGTAAATGCCGCCGATCACACCACGAACTGACTCATGATCTCACGCTCGCCCGCAGAGAGATGAAAATAAGCCTCAGTGAACTTGTCGGGACGGCCCTGCGTGGCCGCGCAGGGCAGACACGTGGGTCTGCCCCTACAGGGTATCTTGAACGGATTCTTCCTTTGCGTCCTTTGCATCCCTTCGACTGGGCGCAGGGCATGCTTTCGTGAGATATTTCGAAATGTTGTTTGCGACTTCGAGGCGGCTGTGGCCTTCGGGGTGAGTAGAATCGCTATTTTCCGTGACGAAGTGAGATGAGCACTGTACTCGATTCAGCAATTTTCGCCCCGCTTTTCGAAGACCCGGAGATTGCCCGGCTGCTGACCGATCATGCCTATGTTCGCGCTTTGGTACAAACCGAAGCCGCCCTTGCGCGCGTCGAGGGCCGCTTCGATATCATTCCCGTAAGCGCGGCTGAAGAGATCTCAAAAAAGGGCGTTGTCGAGGCCATAGACTTCCCGTCACTGGGCAAGGGAACGGCGCGTTCCGGATTTCCTGTGGTGGCTTTAATCGAGGAACTGCGCAAGGCGGTCGGGCCCCGCGCAGCTCCTTACGTGCATTGGGGAGCGACAACGCAAGATATCATGGATACTGCCTTCGTCTTACAGATCCGGGCGGTATTAGCGGTGTTGAGAGAGCGTGTCGTCCAGTTATCGCGGCTCTTAACGGAACTGTGCGCCAAGTACCGCACTGCAGTGATGGCTGCGCGCACCCATGGCCAACAGGCACTGCCTGTGAGTTTTGGTCTCAAGGTCGCGTCGTGGCTGGCTCCGATCCTTCGCCACTACGAGCGCATGGAGGAACTCTCATCCCGCCTGCTGGTTGTTCAGTTCGGCGGCGCCGCCGGTACGATGGCAGCGCTCGGCGACAAAGGAATCGCCGTGATGAACGCTCTCGCGGAAGAGTTGGAGTTGTCGGCACCGCTCATGCCTTGGCATACGCAGCGCGACAGTCTCGCGGAGTTTGCCGGCTGGCTCAGCATGGTGACGGGTAGCCTCGGAAAAATGGCGCAAGACATCATCCTGCTCGCGCAAACTGAGGTCGCTGAAGTAGCTGAATCGGCCGAGCAAGGCAGAGGGGGCAGCTCCACCATGCCGCAGAAGACAAATCCCATTACGAGCGAGCTCGTGTTGGCTGCTGCGCGCGCTAACGCGTCGTTACTCTCGGCGGTTCACCATGCTCAAATCCAGGAACAGGAGCGCGCGACTCACGCTTGGCAGTTGGAATGGCTTGTGCTCCCGCAAATGATCGTGCTTGCAGCCGGGGCCCTGAAGCACGCGTTGTATTTGGCCCAAAACCTCCAGGTGGACGAACCCAGGATGCGCGAGAACATAGTCCGGTTCAACGACTTGATCCTCGCCGAAGCCGCCGTTTTTGCGCTGGCGCGCCACATCCCGCGCTCCAAAGCGGAGCATCTTGTCAAGCAGTCCTGCGGCATCGCATTATTCGAAAAAAAACCGTTGATGGATATTGTGCGTGCTCAAACAGCCGGCCTGCTGCCGGACGGGACCATCGACTGGCAAAGTCTATCCGAGCCGGCGAACTATCTGGGTGAAACGGAAAAAATAATTGACCGCGTGCTCGAGCGCGCACGGAAGATCTCATCATCTTAAAATCGGTGTTAGAATGCACGCGTCGCTTGGTGCCTTTGCGTTTCCTCCCTCGAAAATGTGACTATACGCAAATCCCTCCGTCCTAGGGCCGGCCCCTTTGCGAAAGGGGGCTATTGGGGGGATTTATCGGGGGTGAAGAAATTCAGAGCTAATGGGTATGCAGTACTCCTTTCCAGGGACTTTGACGGAGCTGTTACGCGCCAGAGTGGAGCGTCATCCCCATAACGTGGCGCTGATCTTCAAGGATCGGCGTTGGAGCTACGCCGAGTTCCAACAGGAAGTTGACCGCATTGCTGCCGCTCTTCTGCGCCTCGGTACAGTCAAAGGCGACAAGATCGCGTTGTTGCTGCCGAACTGCCCGGAGTTTCTTTTTGCCGTCTTCGCCGTGAGCCGGATCGGCGCGGTCTTTGTTCCGCTGAATACCGCTTATACCGAAGAAGAGGCTGAATATGTCTTGCGCCACTCGGAAGCATCTGTGGTCGTCGTGTCCGCGGGACTTTTGCCGTTGGTGAACGCCGTGCGCGACAAACTCGACCGACTCCGACGCATCGTCCTGGTGGGCGAAGATGAAACTCCCGGGGTGCTTTTGTGGCGTGCTTTTCTAAGAAACGTTGAACGCAAACCATCGCGGTTTGCTGTCGCACCGGGAGATCTGGCTTCGATTACCTATACCTCCGGAACGACTGATCGGCCGAAAGGGGTTATGCTGTCGCAGTATGCCTACGCGTTTGCGCCGCGCGTGCGGGCCGAAGCATTGGGCTGGACCCAAGACGACCGTGTCCTCTGCCTTCTTCCTCTCTTTCATGTCAACGCTCTTTGCCACATGTGCATCGGCATGCTCGCTGTGGGGGGTAGGATCGAGTTGACGGAACGGTTCAGCGCCTCGCGCTTCTGGGAAGAGGTGCGGGAGTACGGGATTACAACTTCGAGTCTCATGCGGACCATTCCGCAGATACTACTGAGCTTACCCGAGAGGCCTGACGATCGAAACAACCCTTTGCGCCTCGTGGTTGCATTGCTGGCACCGGACGTGCACATCCGCTTCGAGGAACGATTCGCGTTGACCGCTGTGCCTTCATACAGTTTGACGGAAGACATCCTGAGCGTCATTGGCCCGCTGAACAAAGACAGACGAAAGCTCGGCAGCTGCGGTTTACCGCTGGCGCCCGATGTGCATCGAATACAAATCCGCGACGAAGCTGGAAACCCGCTGCCACCGGATATACCGGGCGAAATCGTTAAACAGAGTCCGGCGGTTATGCAGGGCTACTTCAAAAATCCCGCGGCAACGGTCAAAGCGCTCAAGGACGGCTGGCTTTACACTGGTGATCTGGGCTATCTCGATGCGGATGGGTTTCTCTATTTCGTCGATCGCCTCAAGGATATGGTCCGTCGTAGCGACGAGAACATATCATCCGAAGAAGTGGAGCGCGTATTGAACTCGCATCCCCAGATCGCCGAGTCTGCCGTGGTCGGTGTACCGGATCAGATCCGCGGAGAAGAAGTCAAGGCCTATATCGTTCTGAAACCGGCGGTCACGGTAGAGGTACTCCCGCCGGAGACGATCTGGACATTTTGCAGCGCACGCCTGGCCCCATTTAAAGTGCCGCGCTTTATTGAGTATCGCGAAGAGCTGCCCAAGACTCCCAGCTCCAAGATCCAAAAAAATGTCTTACGCGTCGAAACACCAAACGCCTCAACTAAGGTTTACGACCGTCTCGCGTCCCGACCAAAATAAGCGGGCGCCCTGCGACTGCCGGCGCTGGCTCTGAAATACGGCTATCGGGGAACGCGCTGGAGTTACGGAGTAGAAAAGCAATACTCCATTTCTGCCTCACCGTTTGACTTTCGGTCGCGGGTCTTCGGTGTCGGGCAAGCAAAGATAGCTCATCGTTGTGTTGGTATCGGTGAAGGTTACCGCGTTAGCAGTGAAGCGCGCGTCTTCGAACGCGCGCCAAACGTCCAGTTTTTCCCTCATGTTTGCGAGACACTGCTTTTGGTTGGCAAAGCCCGTGAGAGCAGCCCAACTGTTAACGCCCGGGCCCTGAGTTCGAATCCACAAAATCCATGCCAGTACCAGAACGATGGCGCACGAGGTTTTCACTTACTGAATCCCCCTGTTGCTCCCACCATAGCGTTAACGTATGCGTCAAGACAAGCCTGCACAATGACAACAAAAGGAGTGACGATGAAACTTTCTCCCATCACCTACTAATTGGCCGCTGTTTGCCAGACTGCGGGATTATCGGATGAAAAGCGGGAACTGGATTCCCGCCTCAGCCTGAGGCTGATCCGTCCGAAGCCCTGTGGCGGAAAAAGCATGCGGGAATGACGACAGTGCTCCAGTCTCAGCCATGCAGCCAGTCTTGACACGCCGTAACCTGAAGGCGTAGACGAATGTTACCAAGCTTGGACAAAAGGAGGACCGTGCCATGGCATTTCGTTACGAGGTCATCGATGCTGACGGGCATATCACCGAAGAAGACAGCCAACTCAAACCGTACATGGAAGCGCGCTTTCGCAACCGCGCCGCCACCCTCACTCCGAGGGACAGCTGGGACCGCTCTCTCGGTGGTACGCTCGGGACTCGCGCCCGGGATGCCAAATCATGGCTCGATGCCATGGATCGAGGCGGCGTTTCGACAGCCGTGTTGTATCCGACCAATGGGCTGAGCGTCGGTTGGATTAGAGAACCGGACGTGGCCGTTGCGTATTCCAAAGCGTGGAACGACTTTGTGTCGGAGGAGTTTCAAAAAGTCAGCCCGAGGCTCAAGGCAGTCGCATTGGTTCCGTTCCAAGATGTGCCGGAAGCGGTGAAGGAACTCCGGCGCGCGATCCAGGACCTCAAACTCGTCGGCCTCATGCTTCCAGCCATTGGCTTGCGCAAGCCGCTGGGCGACGAAGAGTACTGGCCAATCTACGCGGAAGCCGAAAGGCTCAAGTGCATGGTGGGTGTCCACGCGACGGTCAGGGGGCCGCATTACTTTGCCGGCGATCTGTTCGATCAATTTATCGAAGTTCATACATTGTCCCATTCCTTTGCCCAGATGATGCAGCTCACCAGCTTCATGTTCCGCGGGGTCTTTGATCAATTCCCCAAATTACGGGTGGCCTTCATGGAGGCCGGCTGCAGTTGGGCACCCTATTGGATGGGGCGGATGAACGAAGAATGGGAAAAAAGAGGAAAAGTTGAAGCGCCAAAGTGTAGAAAAAAGCCGAGCGAGTACTTCAAAGAGGGGCGCATCTATCTGCACGCGGAAGACTATGAGCCTTTGATCGGTCCGACAGCCGATTTGCTGACCCGTAACGTTCTCTACTATGCCTCTGACTACCCCCACTGGGATACCGAATTCCCGGAAAACATCGAACACTTGGGCAGGCGCGAGGACTTGGACGATGACGGCAAGAAATGGCTCTTCGCCGAAACGGCAAAAAAACTCTATAACTTGGGCGGAGCTGCGTGATGCCGACCCGCAAAATCTGTCTTACGGGGCCCACACGGCTGACCCTTGCCGAAGAGCTGTTGCGCCAGGGGAACTGCGAGCTGGTGCTCGGCAAGTCCTCCGATGATTTTCGGAACTTTCGCTACGATAACCGCGAGTTGATCAAACTTATCGGTGACTGCGATGTCGTCTTACCGGCGGGGCGCGATCTCATTACAGGCGATATCTTGGATTCATGCCCCAATCTACAAGCCGTGGTGAAATCGAGCATCGGAATCGAAACTGTCGATGTCGAGGCCGCAAGCGATCTTGGAATTTTGTGCTGTAACAGCCCGACGCCCGAGAATTACTTGGGCGTTGCCGAGGCCACGGTGGGTTTCATGGTAGCGCTGTTCAAGCGCCTCAAGTTTAACGAAGCCGTTTTGCGCGGCGGCGGATGGAAGGAGCCGCAAAATCGCGGCGCGCTGATGATGGGTAGAATTGTGGGCATTATCGGTCTCGGAAGAATCGGCCGGAATGTCGCCAAGCGACTGGGGCCCTGGGACATGAAATTGCTCGGCTATGATCCTTACGTGACTCAAGAGACGGTCGACCCATTGGGCGTAAAAATGGTCTCTTTGGAAGAACTGTTGCGGCAATCCGACGTGGTGACCATTCATGTCGTCTTGACGAAGGAAACCCGCCGCATGTTGAGCATGCCGCAACTGCGGCTCATGAAACAAACGGCTTACATCGTGAACACCTCGCGGGGGCAGGTTTTTGATGAAAACGATCTTTGCCGGGCTTTGAACGAAGGGATCATTGCCGGCGCCGCGTTGGATGTGTTCGATGAAGAACCAACGCCGATGGACAACCCACTGCGTCAGGTGGACCCTGGACGCTTGATCATGACGCCGCATATCATCGGCAATAATCCGGGCTCGCTGGAGGCCGGGCAGCGCATGGCCGCTGAAAGTATTCTGTCTATTCTCGGTGGTCGTGCGCCCGAGACCATTGTAAATCGTGACGCGATCAAACGATGGAAAGAACGCTTCTGGCCGTGATAAGTAGGGTTAAGCTAAGTTTTTGACAACGAGTTCATTAACGCGTTAGAAAGTTCATACAAGAACAGGCACAGTGATAAGGCCGGTCATCGCGCTGATGAAAACGCCATAAGGAATGGGTAAGTAGCGCCGCTTAAGTAGCGCAGGAGGAGCCATGGACGAGACGATTATTTCGGCTGACTCGCACGTCATCGAAGTTCCCGACCT
>CAYPHJ010000060.1:25870-27739 GCA_964410485.1 uncultured Syntrophobacteraceae bacterium | reverse complement strand
CGTTCATGCTGAGCCTGTCGAAGCATTCCGAATCTTTTTTCAGCAACCTGCTAGAAATAAAGAAGTGTGAGCCAAACCCGAATGGCGACAACGGCGATCACCGCGGAGTACACATACCGAAGCGTGCGCGGAGAGACCCGGCTGTGGCTTCTTTCGCCGGCGATGGCGCCCAGACTCGCGCCAAGGATCACCGCAAGGGTCATGAGAAAAGGAATTTGGCCGGTCAGGAGCTTGCCGGAGAAGCCGGCAAGGCTATTGAGGACATGGATGACCAGGCTGCTGCCGATCGTGATACGCGTCGGCACTTTTAGTACATAGATCATCAGGGGAACAAACAAGAAATTGCCGGCGCCCAATAAGCCCACAACCGCGCCGACAAGAATGGAGATCGTTGTCAACGGAAGCACGGCGAACGTGACCTTTTCAAGAGACGCCGCCTCTCTCTCGGCGGAGGGGCCGGGAAGAAACATGATGGCGCCTGCTATGACGGTGATCGTTCCAAAAAGAGCCAAGAGAAACCAGTCGGAAACCCATTTAGATGTGAGACCACCCAGGAAAGCGCCGGCAGCTGAAGCGAGCGCGCCGATAAGAGTCAGTTTTTTATGTACCCGGCCTTTGCGCCAATGCGCTGCCCCGCCGATCGCGCCGGCAAAAAACACCTGCGAGATAACCAGGGCTGCCACCGTCTTGGCATCCAGGGGTTCTAAACCGAGGAGGGGTGGCAGATACAGCAGCATGGGAAAAAGCAACAATCCACCGCCCAGGCCAATGAAGCCGGCGCCGAAACCCGCCATGCCGGCAAGTAGCGCCAAAACCAGGAACAGCTCGAGGCTCATCCAAATAGTCCTAAAGACCAGAGGTCAGGAATACATCGCCTACTGTCGCGAGAAAGTAGCCGACGCTGACGTAAGCGTTGAAATCAAAGAATGCCCGGTTGATGCGCGAAAGGTCGTCGGGCCGGATAATTCGGTGCTCCCAGAAAAGAACCGCGGCAACAATTGCGAAGCCGGTCCAGTAGATGATTCCTCTCTGGGCGACGATTCCGACCAGCGCGAGTAAGACTACCGTTGCGACGTGAAAACCACTGGATAACCGCAATGCTTCCGCGATTCCAAAACGAGCGGGGATCGAAAAAAGCCCATGTGCTCGGTCGAAGTCGCGATCTTGCAGCGAATAAATGACATCGAAGCCGGCAAGCCAAAACAGCACAGCTAAACCGAGCAATACAGGGATGACAAGGTCTTGATATTCGAGGGGCCATCCTGCGACGGCGAACCAGGCGCCAATAGGTGCGAGGGACAGGGCGAGACCCAGAAATAAATGAGAGGTCCATGTGAACCGCTTGGTCAAGGAATAGAAAAAGACGATCGCCAGAGCAACGGGCGATAAGACAAAACAGACAAAATTAAGTTGGTAGGCGGCAAGTACAAAAACGAGTGAGGCGACGATTGTTAAAATGACAGCGCCCCGCACTGTAATTTTCCCTTGCGGCAATTCCCATCCGCATGTGCGTGGGTTGAGAGCGTCGAATTTCCGGTCGGCGAGCCGGTTAAAAGCCATGGCCGCACTCCTCGCGCTCACCATTGCGACCAGGATCCAAAAAAAAATCCCGAGCGTTAGCGGGTGTGCCGGCCAGGCGAGCGCCAGTGATGCCAAGGCAAACGGAAGGGCAAACACTGTATGCGAGAAGCGAACGAGCCGCCCGTAATCGCTGAGCCGTCTAATAAAGCGTCTATCGTGCTCGTGGCTCGTGCTCGTAAAGCCCCCAATAGCTACTCTTGATTCAGTGACTGGGCGAGGCGGGTAAGCATTTGACCCACTCGGTCATAGCCTGAACGAAGTTCCTCGTAAGTCTTGGCTGAGATGTAA
>CAYPHJ010000060.1:0-25770 GCA_964410485.1 uncultured Syntrophobacteraceae bacterium | reverse complement strand
GTAAAAGCTGGTAAGTGACCTCAGCCGCTGAACCCCTGGCAATTCCTACGAACTGCCTAAACTCACGACTATTGAGTCGCATTGATCCCTCAACCAAATTCATCCCGACCGAAATAGCCGCACGTCTTATTTGCAAGACAAGCCTGAAGTTCTCTTCCTGAGGAAATCTCCCTGTGACTTTATAAATTTCCAGGGGAGTTCATGGGCGAGTTTGAATACGTCCAGCTCTTCGATCGATTTCATAGGCGCTCTCTTTTGTCGCGGCGCCACGAACACGAGCCACGAGCACGAGTCACGAACCTATCCCCAGCTTCTCCCAGATGGAGTCGATGTAGCGCTTGGTCTTTTCGTCCATCGTAATCGGTTCCGGCCATTCGCGCTCGAAACCCTCGCTGCGCCATTTACGAGTCGCGTCGATGCCCATCTTTGAGCCGTAACCCATAAGCGGTGCCGCATGATCCAACACATCTACGGGACCCTCGACGAATACCGTGTCCCGTTTTGGATCAATGTGGTTGCCCGCCACCCAGGTGACTTCGGCGAGATCATGAACATTGATGTCATGGTCCACGATGATCAGAATTTTAGTAAACATCATCTGGCCCATACCCCACAGGGCGTGCATGATCTTGCGCGCATGCGCAGGATACTCTTTCTTAATCGAGACGACGGCTAAATTGTGAAACACGCCGTGCACAGGCAGATTCATGTCGACGATTTCAGGGAAGGTGAGGCGCAGGAGAGGCAGAAAAATCCGTTCGGTGGCTTTGCCGATGTAGGCATCTTCCATGGGCGGGCGGCCGACAATCGTGGTCGGGTAAATCGGGTCCTTTTTGTGCGTGATGCAGGTCACGTGGAACACCGGGTAGTCGTCAGCCAGGGAATAAAAGCCCGTGTGATCGCCGAAAGGTCCCTCGCGTCGCAGAGGCTCCGAAGGATCGATGTAGCCCTCGATGATGATATCGGCACTGGCCGGGACCTCCACATCGACAGTGATGCCTTTGACAAGCTCCAGCCCCTTCTTGCGCAAGAAGCCGGTGAACAAGATCTCATCGATCTGGTCGGGCAACGGGGCCGTGGCAGCATAGATCAACGCCGGATCGCCGCCCAAACATACGGCAAGTTCCATGCGTGCTTTTTCGGCTTTCTGGTGCGCGTAGTGACGCGCGCCGACCTTGTGAAGATGCCAGTGCATGGCAGTGGTCCGGGAGTCGTAAACTTGCATGCGGTAAAGACCCACGTTGCGGGTTCCGGTACGCGGATCCTTGGAACATACGGCGGGTAAGGTAATAAAAGGGCCTGCATCGCCAGGCCAGCAAGTCAGAACAGGAAGAATGCCGAGATCCGGCTCCCGAAGAATCACTTCCTGGCAAGGCCCCTGTTTGACGATTTTCGGCGGAATCGCCGCCAAGCGGACCAGTTGTGAGAGCACGTTCAGCCTGTCTTTAAAAGATCTTGGCGGTTTGGTTTTGACCAGCTTCTCGATCTCGCGGGCGACCTCCTCGATATCCGTGACTCCCAAAGCCAGCGCCATGCGCTTGGGTGAGCCGAAGGCATTGATGAGCAACGGAATTTGCTTGCCAATGACCGACTCAAACAACAGCGCAGGGCCGTCCGTCTTCATCACACGATCGGCAATTTCAGTGACCTCCAGTTCTGCCCTGACCGGATGGTTGATGCGCTTGAGCTCGCCTTCACGTTCTAAAACGTGAACGAATTCCTGGAGACCGTTATATGGCATTGTCCCTGCCCTCTGGGGGAGGAGTAGCGATCACAAACAGATAAACCAACCAAGGCGATGGTGCAAATGGCTTCGCTGCGCTCAGCATTTCAGATGACAGATTTCAGATCTCAGAATGGCCCTTTTTTGAAATCCAAAATCTGCAATTGAGACTCCCCGCGTAGCGAGGACTGGCCCGGTAGGCCTCATCCTGCGATTACAGGGTGTCGCCTTGCCTCTATGCATGAAGAATTCGCATGAAGAATTCGAGTTACCGGTATCTGCCCAAGAGATGGTTCGAGCGGATTGCGAGCAAGCCAAGGAACGAAGCGACCGCGTCTTTCCACAAGCGGACTTTGGTGGCGTTGTCGTTGCGCCAGGTGACCGGAATTTCTGATATGCGGTAGCCTTTGTGAAAGGCGAGGTAAAGGATCTCGGAATCAAAACTCCAATTGTGTAGACGCTGCCGCGCGAACAGTTCACGGGCCACCAGTCTGCGAAATCCCTTGAAACCGCAGGTGACATCAGAGAAACGCAGGCCGAGCAACGAGTTAGACAAGGAAGTGAAGACCCTTCCCATCAGTTCTCGTAGCGGCGGTTGATGAACTTCAACGGATGCCCCGGGCATTCTGCGACTGGCAATGACCACATCGCAGTGCTCTTCCAACTCGGCCATGAAAGCCGGCAACGTTTCTATGGGGACCGAGAGGTCAGCGTCGGAAAAAAACAGATATTCTCCGTCCGCGTGAAGCATTCCTTTCTGAACTGCCCCTCCCTTTCCCCGGCGGCGCGGTTGTTGCACGATTTTCAGTGAATCGTGGCCGGCAAAGGTCTTGCGGACAAGCTCAACGGTTCTATCGGTACTGCCGTCATCGACGATAACAATCTCGCAAGAATAGGGTTGCGCGCGGAAAAAGGAGAGGACTTGCTCCAGACTCTTGCCAATTCGCTGCTCTTCGTTGAACGCCGGGATAACCAAGGAAAGCCTGGGAGGCTTTTTCGCTGAATTCATCTTATTATCGAGGGTCCATGGTTGGTGCCGGAACCAACGGGCTTTCTACCGGGATTTTGACGCACGCCATGGCGAAGGTCGGTAGAATATATTAAGAGTGTGCGCCCTTCAACATAATTGTCACTCAACCGAGCGGCCAAGCTTGATACATGCGCATTTTTGGTGATAAACGGAAAAGTCGATACGAAGAGAATGGTTTAGCGAGTCAGCTTCCCCGGCTCGTAAGCAACAAACAACCCCGGTCAGACTAAAAGGTTCAGTCCGCGCTTCATGACACGCGAGCCGTATCTATCGGTGATCATCCCCGCTTATAACGAAGCTGAGAGATTGCCGAAAACACTGCGGCGGGTCCACGAATATCTCAGTGGCTCCGGGTTGACGTATGAGATTCTCGTCGTCCTCGATGGTCCATCCGATAATACGCGCGCGGTTGTCCAACCCCTGGAACTGACAGTCGATAATCTCAAAATAATCGATCGGGCTGTTAATCGGGGCAAAGGGTATACGGTCGGTGAAGGCATGGTCGGAGCGTCGGGTCGGGTGCGGCTCTTTTGTGATGCCGACAATTCGACGGACATCGCCCACTTCGAAAAAATGAAGCCGCTGTTCGACTCCGGCTGTGACGTGGTCATCGCGTCGCGAAACTCGATGGATGTCGGTCAGGCGCAACAAACGGTGCCTCAGGTCTGGTACAAGCGGGTGATGGGTCATCTGGGCAATCTGATTGTGCAACTATTGGCCGTTCCCGGCATTTGGGACACTCAATGCGGCTTCAAGGCGTTTCGGGCTGAGGCGGCAGAACGAATATTTTCCCAGACGACTATCGATGGCTGGGGCTTTGATATCGAGGTTTTGGCACTGGCCCGGGCGTCGAAATACAACATCGGAATTATTCCCGCAAGCTGGGTCAATGATGATCGGAGCCATTTTCGTGGCAGCGACTACCTGCAGGTTCTGGCCGATGTGGTCAAGGTCAGAAAGAATTTTCTCTTGGGCAAATACAGGCTGTGAAATATGCGTGAGTGCTTGGAGTACTGGAGTGGTGAAGACTCCACTACCCCAACACTCCAGCATGCGTTAAAACGCCTCTAAGAACTGCAGCGGGCCGGCGTGGGCCAGCCGTGCCTCTGCTTGCTTGATCCGCTCCACGGTGCCGAGATCCTGCCACAGCCCCTCGAAGCGATAACCGAACAGCCTTTCCCCAGAAGTGAGCATTTTAGGGTAGGTTTCTTTTGTCGTGCTGAATTTACGCAACTGCCCGTCGCGTTCCATGAAGTCGAAGATTCGAGGCTCCAGGATCTGCACACCGGTGAACATCAGTGTTGCGGTTGCGCCGGAAGCTAAGGCTTGCGGCCGCGCGTAAAGGAATCTCTGGATGCGTCCCCATGAGTCTATCTCCATAGAGCCGTACTCGTCGGCCAAGGGGTCGGGACGAAGGACCAGAGTGGCTGCCGCGTTATTTTTTTGGTGAAACGCCAGTACATCCCCAAGCGGCAAGTCGATCAATACGTCCGTATTGATGACAATGAATGTGCCGTCTTCCAGATATGGTTTGGCTTTGAGCAATCCGCCGCCGGTGTCGAGCAGTTCCTGCTCTTTTGAATAAGCAATGTTGAGACCCCATTTGCTTCCGTCCCCGAGGTACGCCTCAATCTGTTCTCCCAAATGATGCAGGTTTATAATGATATCGCGAACTCCGTGACGTCGAAGCAGCGACAGCGGATAATCGATCATCGGGCGGCGCGCCACCGGCACGAGCGCTTTAGGCAATGTGTTGGTGAGAGGGCGCAGCCTTTCTCCTCGACCCGCGGCCAGGACCATGGCTTTCATGGCAAGTCGACGATTAGAGAGGCAGCATCAAGAAGACAGGTGCCTGCCTGAAAGACCCTGTAAAGCTCATCTCATCTCCTCGTAGTGTTCCGCCAAGATATCGCCGACCTTCTCGAACTCGGGAAGTCGCGTTAGGTTTCTTTTGAGACGTCGAAGCGTTGCCGGCACGAATTGCTTATATCCCGGTTTGCCTTTCACCTGAGCGAGATAATTGAAGCGTCCGACGACCTTGAGGTCGCGCTGGATGGCGGACAGAAGGTAGACCTCGAAAAACTCGTCGCGACCGACCTTCACGTCGCCCGAGTCTTCCCGTTGATCCAAATAGTACCGGATCAGCTCCCGTTCGAGCCCCGGTGTAATCACGACGTCTGTGTGGCGATCGTTCAAAAGCGAAGCGACGTCGTATGCGGCGGGTGCCAGCAAGGCATCCTGAAAATCGATCACAGTTACCCCGCCATCATGAATCATCAAATTCCAGCTGTGATAATCGCGGTGGTTCAAGCAGGGAGGCTGACGATCGAGGCGCCCAGCTATCACTGTAAAGACACCCCGCAGAGCGTCGAGAGTGCGCTGCTCGACGTCTACGCCCGGCGCTTTTACCAGCCCAAACTCGATAAAATGTTCAAACTCCCACAAGTAAAGGCGAGCATCAAATCGTTGTTGAAACGCGATGCATGCTTCATCACGGGCTCTCGTGCCCCGCACCTGGATGATTAAAAGTTGATCGAGGGCTTTGCGATACCAGGCCAAAACCTCCGTTTCGCCGCTTCCCTGCACTCGATCCCAGAGAGAGGTGTCGCCCAAGTCTTCGAGAAGAATAATCCCGTCCTGTTCCCATGCGCCGTAAAGCAGGGGCACCCTGAGGCCGATTTTGGACAGGAAACGATGGACGTTCAAAAACGGGATCTCTTTCAACGGCTGTTTGAAGACGGCTAATTCTTCCGACGAGAGAGGCAGTCCACTGCCTGGGGGGAGTTGCATCACAATGATAGATGGGGGCAGCTTGTCGCCCGCGACTCGCGCCCGGTAAAAACGCCGGCTGGAGGCGTCTCCCGCCAACCCTGTGAGTGAAAGGAGTTGCGCCCGGCTGAATGCAGCACGAACTTTGTCGGTGACGAGTTGTTCGAGGGGTTGTGTCAAGTCCACGATCGTCTCTGTGCTGTCATGTCACCGGCGCCCGCCGGCTCTAAACCTCTCAGCTCCCGCCAAAGCCGATCGTTACGTTACCCGCTTCGACAATGACCGGGATATGGCGCCGGCCGTTTGTATACCTGAGCATGCGCTGGAGCGCGTCTTTATCATCGAGGACATTGAAATACTCAAACGGTTGTTTCCGTCGTGAGAATTCCTCGCGCGCACGCGAGGTGTACGGGCAGAGATCTTGGCCGAAGATAAGAATTGGCTCTGTATTCATCATTTTTGCTCCCGTAAACAAAGTCGCCGCTGGAGATGAGCGCTTGATTCCTGCTTCCCAAGGTAGCCGATGGCTGTTAAATTGCAAGCAAATAGGAAAACTTCCCTATGGCGGGCATTCTCTACGTTGTCGCTACTCCCATTGGCAATCTCGAAGACATGACGTTGCGCGGCGTGCGCACGCTGAAAGAAGTTGATCTCATCGCGGCCGAAGACACTCGTCACACCGCCGTCTTGCTCAACCACTTTGACATTCATACGCCGCTTACGAGTTATCACGAGCACAACGAAAAAACCAAGGCGCCACAACTGATAGAGCGGCTCGGGCGCGGCGATAAGATCGCGTTAGTCTCAGATGCCGGCACACCCGCCATCTCCGACCCCGGTTATCGCTTGGTTGTTGCCGCCATTGCGGCGGGGGTGCGGGTGGCGCCCGTCCCGGGCGTATCAGCCTTAACGGCCGTGTTGAGCGCTAGCGGACTGCCCACGGATCGCTTTGCTTTCGACGGCTTTCTGCCGGCAAAAAAGAACGCGCGGCGGGCAAGGCTTCAAACGTTGCGCTCCGAGACGCGGACGTTGGTCTTTTATGAAGCGCCCCACCGTTTGCCAGAATCACTCGAGGATCTCCATGGGATTCTCGGCGATCGCGAGGTTGTAGTGGCACGAGAGGTGACCAAGCTTCACGAGGAGTTTTGGCGCGGTTTCTTAAGCGGTGCGCTGCGCGAGTTCTCGCAGCGCCAGGTCATTGGCGAAATTACGCTCGTCATCAAAGGGACCTCGGGCGAGTCTGACGTCACCACGGAACGGCTCAAGAGCGAGATTCTGGAGCTCAAGGAAAAGGGCATGCGAGTCAAGGAAATTGCCGATAGTCTGGGTGAAAAATATCACTATCCCAAGAAAGACATCTATCGGCTTGCTCTCGAAAAAGACGACCAGCCACAAGGGTTCGGCGGTAAGAAGGGCACGTAGGTCGCTTCTTTTCTTCTGCTCAAACCTTGATCTTGTATTCCTCCAGTTTTCTATAGAGGGTGGTACGGTCGACGCCGAGGATCTTGGCGGCTTCGGATTTATTGCCTTTAGTGTTTTCAATGACACGAATAACGTACTCGCGCTCGAGTTCCCGTAACGTGTAACCTTTCGCGGCGGCCGCGACTACCACAGATGCGGCGTTATCACGCTCAACGATATGCGTTGGAAGATCTTTTAGCCGAATCATGTTTTCTTTGCCGAGCAGCACTGCCCGTTCGATGGCGTGTTCGAGCTCCCGAACATTGCCGGGCCAGCGGTACTGAGTTAGGGCGGCGAGCGCCTCCGGCTCGATGCCGGCCAGTTTACGCGTAGCTTGAGCGGCAAACTTTCTCATGAAGTGCTCTACCAACAGAGCGATATCCTCCGGCCTCTCTCGCAGAGGCGCCAATTCTAGCCGGATGACGTTCAACCTGTAGTAAAGATCGCTGCGGAAATTTCCTTCTTCGACCAGCCGCTCCAAATCCCGGTTGGATGCCGATACGATCCGCGTATCCACCTTTTCCGCCTGGTTAGCGCCTAATGGCCTCACCTCTCTGTCTTCAATCACTCGAAGAAGCTTGGCCTGTAGATTGATTGGAATCTCACTGATCTCGTCGAGGAAGATCACCCCGCCATTGGCCTCGTGAAATAGGCCTTTGCGGTCTTTTCGCGCGTCGGTGAAAGCGCCCCGGACATAGCCGAACAGCTCGCTTTCCAACAGCGTCGCGGGGATGGCCGCGCAGTTGAGCGGAATGAACGGTTTCTCGCCCCGGGCGCTATTATGATGAATCGCGCGCGCGATCACTTCCTTGCCGGTGCCGCTTTCGCCAACAATAAGGACGTTCGCTGGAAGATCGCTGATGTGGACCACGGTATCGAGAATGTCCCTCATCTTTGGGCTCTTACCGATGATGTTTTCAACGCCATAGCGGTCCCGCACGGCCGAGCGCAAGCGGCGGAGCTCGTTGCGTAATTTGCGTTGCTCGAGGGCTCGGCCTGTATGGAGCAGGAGCTCATCGTTGCGAAAAGGTTTAGTTACATAGTGGAAAGCGCCGGCGTGCATCGCCTCTACGGCGCTTTCAATCGTACCGAAAGCCGTAATCAACAGGACCAACGCGTTCGGGTCCGATTCCTTGAGCCGCTTGATCAGCTCGACGCCTCTCATCCCGGGCATCATAAGATCTGTGATCACGAGATCGAAAACGCCGCTACGATATTTTTCCAGGGCTGCGGCGCCATGGTGGACGACTTCCACCTGGTAGCCTTCTTCGGTAAAGAGATCCGTGAGAAACTGGCACATCTCGCGATCATCATCGACGACGAGAAGCCGAGAGGAATCACCGGCGGGCCGATTTGCGCGTAGATTCATTGGGTTCTTCAGTCGGATGTAGCGACTTCTGCGGCTGATCGACGGGAAGCAAAATGGTGAAGCGAGTGAATTCGAGAGGCGTGCTTTCGACTTGGATTTCGCCGCCGTGCTCTTTCAAAATACCGTAACTGACCGATAGCCCGAGGCCGGTGCCATCGCCGATATCCTTGGTCGTGAAAAACGGGTCAAAGACTTGGGCAATATGAGTCGGCGAAATACCTGCGCCATCGTCTTCAAACGTGATGCGCAAACAGTTCCCGGCGCCGCCGTTCGGAACGACTGCATCATCGCCCCGCGCGGCGTGGATCTTGATCGTGCCACCGACTCGCAACGCGTGCAGCGAATTGAGGTATAGATTGATAAAAACTTGCTGGAGCAGATCTGGATCGGCCTGGATCGTTGGAATCCCGCTCGCCGCGCTAATTTCGACATGGGCCGCCTTCTCCGCCAGACGATGCTCGAGCAGAGCATTCACATTGCGCAGCAACGCGGTAACATCGACGTTACGGAAGACAGGTTCTTTGCGCCGCGAGAACTCTAGCAGCTGCCGCACGATCGCGGCGATTCGATCAATCTGGGCGTGAATGGTCCGCAGATTGTCATTGATTTCCTCTTGAGTGCGTGACCGGCGCAGCAGGTATTCGGCTCGGCCGCCGATAATGCTCAGCGGCGTGCCGATTTCGTGCGCCAGGCCGGCTGCAAGCTGGCCAACTGAGGCAAGGCGCTCAGAACGACGCAGATTCCGCTCCAGTTTTAGTTTTTCCTGCTGTTCTTCGACCAATCTCGTATAGCTCTGCTGCAGTTTCTCGCACATGAGATTGAACTCATTGGCGAGAGAAGATATCTCATCGCTGCCGGAGACATCGAGTCGCTGCTCCCATCGTCCTTCGCCGATCTCTCGAATGCGTTTGATCAACGCATTGATGGGACGCGTGATGTGCTGCCGCACAATAAGCAAGATCAGCACTGAAAGCAGGGCAATCAGCACTGAGCTGGTAGTGATAATTCGATTGCGGCGCTCTTCGATGCTGGCTAGGAGCCTGTAACCACTGCGCGCCAGGAGCACAGCTCCGGCGATGCGGTCGTTGGAACCAATGATCGGTTGGATGCGGTAGTGAATTAACACCTCGCGGTCTCGAATGTATTCTTCGATGGACTTCCCGTCGCGCAAAACCGGGCCGGGATCCAGTTTCATGAGCGCCGTGGGATCGAGCTCAGGGAAATCGGTTTTGTAGCGAACCGATGCAGATTGTGCCACGACCTTACCGTACGCATCGTAGACGATCACTGCGTGAATGTTGCCTCTAGGACCGGCCGTGTCGATAAACCGCTCGGTGGCCTGAAGATCACCTAGATCAGCATAGAGACGTCCCAGCGTAGACTGGAGAACCCTCGAGAATCCGCGCATCCCGACCCTGAGCTCTCGTTCAACGCTTTCCCGATCCTGCCGAATGCTGAGATAGCCGTGGATCATCATGATGACGACGACCACCATCATCAGTAACATGATCAACTTAGTTCCAAGTTTCATGGCCCGGGACGACCTTTGCGAAGCAATTCTTATACCAGAAATGTCAAGAGCATAGCACTTCGGTGCCGGTATGCTATAGCAGAAATTCTCCGGCACAGGCGGCGGCATTTTCGTAATTCGCCCGCGCAGACGGGATCCAGATCCCAGAAGGGCTTTTTGAAGATCCGTGATTCGAGATTCCTCGCCCAGAAGAGCAGTGCATTGCTCCGGGCAGCGGCCGCAGTGCTTGCGCCTTGCGGTTGTTGCAAACTGCCGCAGGACTGTTGATTTTTACAACGACCTGAACCAACAAAGAACACTAGTGTTTCCCGCCCTCCCGTGCGCTACGCATTGATGGTGCTGAAGTTCGCCACAATCGCGCCTGCCGTGAAGCGCAGCGGTGTGTTCGAAAATCAGCTATTTAGCGCAATCCAGGAGGACGGCACAACGCTTGCTCAAGTGGCAGTGCGAGTAATTTTTCGAGAAGGGAGGTGAAGAAATGAAAAAGGTACTTATCGCCATAGCGATCGTGTTCGGTTTGAGTGTTTTCGGTTCGATCATGAATTCTTCCGCGCAGTTGAGTTATGCCCAGGACAATCCCGAGCCCGAGAAGCCGGAAAAGCCGGGAGAGTAAAGTCCACAGTAAAGAGGGAAGCCGGCCGGTTCCCTCTTGCGCTTGTTTCTACAGTAAACTCGCGTAGAAGATGCCTCCGCAGAGTGCACTGGTGCGGAAACTTGTCCAAATGTAAACTGAGAGACACCGTGGCCCTCGTTCCTCAGCGGCTCCGCCTTATACGAAAACCTTCAAAATCGTTTTTCGGAGATTCCCAAACCGCATGGACCTTGCTAACGTGCGCGCCGAGTGGACCCTGGCGACACCACGCGATCAGTTCCTCAAGGCTGGCTCGCTTTCCCTCGGCGACTGCTTCCACTGAGCCGTCAGGGCAGTTCATGACCCAACCCGTGATCCCGAGCTGCCTGGCTTTTTCGACCGTAGAAGCGCGGAAAAAAACGCCCTGCACCCTGCCTTCGATGCGCAATTGAACACGAGCCTGTTCGTCGGCTGTTGGCAATGCGAGTTCCTCAGGGATTCAATACATAGCCCGGACGTTGAGTCTTTTTTTCGGCTTCAAATTGTTACTTAACGCCGCGATTTTTGCCGTGCAAGCGCCTTCAGCATAACCCCCTTGGCACCAGTGTGACGTTTGACAACGGGTTGGCGACTTATGTAGGCTCCGTCAGGGTTATTAGCCGAAGAGCACGCCGAGAGAGCCTTCCCGTTGCCGAGACCCTTTAAGGCCCTGCCTTTGGATAACTCGATTGCGATACCGGGAGCGATGTTGGTTGACCCAGTAAGGAGGGCAGGATGGCAGCAAAGTTATACGTTGGAAACCTTCCCTATTCAGTGACCGAAGAAAGGCTCCAGCAGCATTTTGCTCAGTACGGATCCGTACTCAGCGCCAGAATCATCACCGACAAATTCAGCGGGCGCTCTAAAGGATTTGGCTTCGTTGAAATGACGTCAGACGACGAAGCGCAGCGGGCAACCACGGCTCTCAATGGCACCGAATTCGAGGGGCGGAACATCGTTGTTAGTGAAGCGCGCCCTCAACAAAACCGCATGCCGAGACCCAGCACGGGGGGAAGGCCGCCGCGCGGTAATCGCTATTGATCGTGTTCGTACTCGTGGCTCGTGATCGGTTGAGGTAGCCCCAACGGGCAGAAACCAGGAACACGAAAACCGACGCGGTGCCCAATCAGGTTTCCAACAAGCTCAGCAGATCCTGTTCACTGAGGATCTTGACACCAAGCTCTTGCGCTTTCTTTAGTTTCGATCCCGGATCCGCGCCGCTCACCACATAACTCGTGTTGCGGCTCACGTTGGAAGCGACACGACCCCCGAGTGCTTCGATTCTTTTTTGGGCTTCAACCCGCGACATGCTTTCCAGACCGCCGGTAAGAACGATAGTGGTGCCCGTGAGCTTGCCTTCTTTTTTTGGCTCGGCTTTGAAGCGCACGCCGGCGCTTCGAAGTTTCTCTATGACCTGCCTGTTCTCCTTTTGAGCGAAAAATTGCCCGATGCTTTTGGCTACTTCGGGGCCGATTTCTCGCACCTCGGTCAATTCTTCATCAGAAGCCCTCATGAGCGCATCGATGTCGCCAAAATGATCCGCCAGCAGCTTTGCCGTGGCTTCGCCCACGTGGCGAATGCCGAGGGCTGTCAAACAACGGGCCAAACTCGCCTCTTGGCTCCGCGCCAGGGCGTGGAGCAGGTTTTGCGCCGATTTTTCCGCCATGCGATCCAAGCCAGCTAGCTGATCCTTGCTGAGACTGTAAAGGTCGGCAATATCCTTGACCAGTCCGCGCTCGACGAGCTGGTCAATCAGTTTTTCGCCCAGCCCTTCAATATCCATGGCGGCGCGCGAACCGAAGAACCTGAGACTCTCCTTTAACTTTGCGGGGCAGGAGAGGCCGACGCAGCGGTACGCGGCCTGCCCTTCCTCGCGGTACGCCGAAGCTCCGCATACAGGGCAGCGCTCCGGCATGACAAACTCTCTTTCCTCGCCGGTGCGCTGGCCGGTGATCACTTGAACGACGTACGGAATCACATCGCCTGCACGCTCGATGACCACGCTGTCGCCGATGCGAATATCCTTCCGCTCGATCTCGTCCATGTTGTGCAGGGACGCACTCCTGACGACTACCCCTCCCACGGCCACAGGGTCCAGGCTGGCAACCGGTGTCAGCGTCCCGGTGCGGCCGACCTGGGGGAGAATATCGATGATTCTCGTCGTCGCCTGTCTTGGCTTGAACTTGTAAGCAATGGCCCAACGCGGTGAGCGAGCGATCTGCCCGAGGCGTTTTTGGAGTTCCGTGCTGTTGACCTTGATCACCAGCCCGTCGATCTCATACGGAAGCTCGTCGCGCCGTGACTCCATGTCTGCGTGGCGACGAAAAACCTCTTCGAGACCCCGGCAGGAGTCGACGAATGGCACAGGTTTAAGCCCCCACGCCCGAAGCGCACTCAAAAACTCCAGATGAGTGGCGAAGGCCCCTCCCGTAACGGTGCCCGCGCCATGACAAAAGATATCGAGAGGGCGCCTGGCGGTGATCGCCGAATCCAGTTGTTTCAAGGACCCGGCTGCGGCGTTGCGCGGATTGGCAAAGACCGGCTGCCCTTCTTCTTCCCGTTCGCGATTCATGATCTGAAACGCCTTGCGCGGAAGAAAGACCTCGCCGCGAACCTCCAGACGTTGCGGCGGCTGCCGTTGATCTCGGTGCAGAATGAGCGGAATTGAGCGGATCGTCCGCAAATTCAGCGTAATATCCTCTCCGTGAACGCCGTCCCCGCGTGTCGAGCCCACCGTGAAGCGACCGTTTTCATATACAAGTTCCACTGCCACGCCGTCGATCTTTGGTTCCACAGCGTACTCGATATCCTCTCGCATCTTGAGAAATCGCCGGATGCGATCTTCAAACTCCGCCATTTCTTCACGGCTGTTAGCATTGTTGAGCGATAACATGGGCACCGTGCGCGCGACCGTCTTGAACTTGTCCAGTGGCGGGGCGCCCACTTTCTGTGTCGGCGATTCGGGCGAGACCAGCTCAGGATGTTGTTTCTCAAGCGCAACCAGCTTTTGAAACAGCCGGTCATACTCGGCATCGCTGATCAAGGGATCGTCGAGCACATAGTACTGATGGTTGTGTTTCTCGATCTCCTGGCGCAAAGCGAAAATTTCTTGCGCGATCTCGTGGCGGGTTTTTTTCATGTTCGAAGCAGCGATAAAAGTAACACAACGGTCACAATGAATGAAGCCGCCACCGGCGATTCATTGACCGTTTCTGGCGAGTGTGTTAACCCTGTTGCGAATGGGCATACGCGTTTTCACGGGGGTCCTCTCTCTCCTGTTGGCGGCGAGTTGCGCATCGAGCGCATCTCCGACTGCGGTCAAGCTGCCCCCGGACCGCCTTGTCTTGGCTCCAGAAACTCACTTGTTGAGCCAGAAAACAACCGTCGTTTCTGACGAGGCAAGGGCATTCTCTCATTTTCTAAAGGGTCACCTTCGTCTTGGCGAAGGTGATTTTGAAGAAGCTCTCAAGGAATTTGAAGCCGCCGCCAGGATTAGTCCATCCGACGGCTTTCTGCGCTTCCGTCTGGCCACGCTGTACCTCAGAAAAGGAGATTTCAAAAAGGCGCTGTCCGAAGCCGAGGCCGCTGTCGAGTTGGAGCCGAAGGATCTGGGCAATGTTCTGCTCTTGGCGGGCTTGTACTCTTCGTTGGGCGAAAACCGAAAGGCAGTGGGCGCGTACAACGATGTCCTAAAAATCGAGCCAAAGAATCAGGAGGCTTTACTGTATCTGGGAGCCTTGTATCTGCAGATCGAGGATTATCAAAGGGCGACCAGTACTCTGGAGCGGCTCTTGGAAATCGCTCCCGATTCTGTGCTGGGCCACTACTATCTTGGCCGCGTCCGTGCAAAGAGCAAGCTTTACCTGGCGGCCGAACAAAGTTATCGCAAAGCTCTGGAGCTCAACCCCAAATCCGAAGCTGCCCTGACGGAGCTGGCGTTGGTGTATGAACTGGAAGGGAAAACCGAAGATGCCATCCAGACGTACCAGCGTCTGCTGCAAGTCAATCCGAAAAGCGTGTGGGCGAGGAAAAGATTGGGCGAAATTTACGTCGGGCAAAGTAAGCTCAATGAGGCGCTAGAGCAGTTCCAAAAGCTAGAGAGCTCGGAAGCCGACCCGCGTGAAACCCGGATCAAGATCGGTTTGATCTATTTCGAAAAAGGCGATTACGAAAGGGCGGCGACCGAATTTAATCTCGTCTTGGCAGGCGATCAGGAACACGACCGCGCGCGATACTACTTGGGCGCAACTTACGTTGAATTGAAGTCCAACGAGAAAGCGCTGGCGGAATTTCTCCGCATCCCCGAGAAAAGCGACTTGTTCATCGATGCGCGCATTCAGGCAGCCTATGTTTTTGAGCGCACGGACCGCACAGAAAACGCCATTGAAACGCTTCAGGGAGCGCTCACCAAGGAGAGCGAGCGGAAGGAGATTCTAGGCTTGCTCGCCTCGCTCTATCGCAAACAGAAGGACTATCTCAAAGCCATCGAGGCAATGGAGCGCGTCGTGGTCTTGGACCCGAAAAATGATCAGGCCTATTTTCAGTTGGGCGCCCTCTATGACGAAAACAAGGACAAAGATCGATGCATCGCCCATATGAAAAAGGCCATCGAGTTGAACCCCCAGAATGCCGCCGCGCTGAACTATCTTGGATATACGTGGGCGGAAATGGGGGTGCGGCTCGACGAAGCGGAGGCCCTTATACTACGCGCGCTGAAGATCGCGCCCAATGACGGGTATTACATCGATAGCTTGGGCTGGGTTTACTATCAGAGGGGCGAATATGCCAGAGCGGTAACCGAACTGGAGCGCGCCGTTGAATTGGCCGGCGACGATCCGACCATTGTCGAACATCTCGGCGATGCCTACGACAAAGTCAACCGGCCGAACCGCGCGCTTGCGCGCTATCGTGAGGCCGTAAAAAAAGCCACCGAAGAGGAACAAATCCAACGCATCCGGGAGAAAATACAACGGCTGGAAGAGATGCAGCGCCTGGAGAGGAAAATTTGAGATCGTCTCGACCGGGCGCGACCTTTTGGCGAGCCGTGATTATTTGTTGCCTCGTCACATTTGGACTGACGGCGTGCGCGACCGTGACTCCTCCGCCGACGCCGGAAGCGCCAGCGAAGGCGTGGGAGGCGGCGGACCTCATCGAAAGCTTGGCCCAGCGCCAGCAACAATTTCGTTCCATCAGAACGCTGGCACGGGTGGACTACGCCGGTCCCGAGGGCAAAAGGGGTTTTCAAGAGGCTGTGCTGGTGGAGCGTCCCGATCGACTGCGTTTGGAGACGCTCTCATTTCTCGGTACGATCTATGTTGTGACCGTCAGTGAAAGAGAAATCGTGGGCCATGATACGCGGGAAGGTCTCTGGGTGCGCGGCGAGGGTTCAAAAGAAAACCTGTTTCGGCTCACCAAGATCCCCCTGGAGATCGATGAGATTACGGCTTTGCTCCTTGGCCTTCCGCCAGTGCGGCCGGGCATTCCCTGGCGGCACAATGGCAATAGTCTGGTGTTTGCGACAAGCGATGGCGCGAAGGATGTGGTTAGTTTTGAATCCGAACACGCGGTGCCGACAAAGTGGGAGAGGGTCAGCCGCAACGGTGATGTGGAATTAAGGGCGGTTTTTACAGACTATGGACCCACAGATGCCGGTCTCTTTCCCAGTAGGATCTGGCTGGAATCCATTACGCAGGAGAGGCGACTCGATCTTCGTTATGACGGCCCGGAATTGAATGTGGCGATCCCACCTGATGCCTTTTCACAGAAGAAGCCTGCTCACGTGACCGAAATTCCGATAGACGCACTTGGCAGTTGACTCTGAGTTCGCCCGGGAGAAGCCAGTTCCAAACGTTCAAACCGCTCAAGCAGTTCCAAATGCATGAGAGAGCGGAACTTCTTGAGCGAATTTGAACCTTTTGAAACACGGACGCCGTACCGGTGTGGAGCAGGTCTGCGAGTCGAACGAATGAGATTGAGCAATATTAAAAATAGCAGTATGGAGCCTCGAACATGAGCAGAAAGGCTCGTCTGATAGCATTCGGAGTCTTTTCCTTGATGGCCGGCGCCGTGGCGTATTTGATCTTCGATTCACCGCCCCGGCCGCCTAAAGCCAAGGTCAAAGATCCTCAGGTGGTAACCGCCGCACGCGCCGGCGCCTGGGTCGATGAGGTGGTGTTTCGTGAAGAGGCCGATCCCGCCAAAGCTATCGACATGATGGAGGCGGGTGTGGTTCAGGTGTATGCGGCGGGAATTAACGACCCGGAGCTTTATCGTAAAGTCCAGTCTTCGCGCGCCATGCAGCATGAAATCTCCTACGGTGGCAGCACGGAGCTGAGTTTCAACCCTGTAGGTCCCACTTTCCCGCAAACCGGCGAGCTCAACCCGTTTCATGTTCGCGCAATCCGCGAGGCGATGAACTGGCTTATCGACCGGGACCACATTGTCGAGGAAATCTACCGCGGCTTGGCCGTGCCAAAATACCTGCCGATCTCAAGTGCCTTTCCTGATTACGCCCGCCTGGCCGATGTGGCCCGGCAGCTCGAGCTGCAGTACGCGCACAACCCGGAAAAGGCCAAAGACATCATCACGCGGGAAATGAAGAAGCTGGGCGCCGAGTTCACCGGCGGCAGGTGGCATTATCAGGGAAAACCGGTGCGCCTGATCTTTTTGATACGGCCGGACGACCACCAACGGCGTGAAATCGGCGACCACGTCGCCACTTTGCTCGATGACATGGGATTCGTCGTCGCAAGGCAGTACAAAACCGCAACCGAGGCCTCGCCGATCTGGGTCCAAGGAGATCCTGCCGCCGGGCAGTGGCACATCTATACGGGTGCTTGGATAACGCTGGCTATCGATCGGGACCAGGCGGATAGCTTCGATTTCTACTATACACGGCGCGGGCGGCCCGATCCTTTGTGGCAGGCGTACACGCCGGAGCCAAACTTCGACAAGATCGCGGAACAGTTGCGCAACCGGGATTATGGCACGGTCGATGAACGGAACAAGCTGATGGCCGAGGCTTTGAGACTCTCTTTGGCGGACTCCGCGCGGATATGGGTGGCGGGCAGCATCAGCGTTTGGCCGCGGCGGCACGAAGTGTTGCTGGCATCCGACTTGGCCGGCGGTGTCACGGGTTCTTTGCTGTGGCCTTACACGATCCGGCTCGAAAACGGGGGAGGGCAGGTTCATTTCGCCAGTCCGGGCATGTTGACCGAGCCATGGAACCCGATCGCGGGTAGTAACTGGATTTACGATAACATGATCATCCGCTCGACGCAGGATTTTGCCGCGCTGCCGGATCCGTATACCGGGCTTTATTGGCCGCAGCGGGTAAAAGCTGCCGAAGTGTACGTACAAAAAGGGCTGCCGCTCAGCCAGACCCATGACTGGGCCGAGCTACACTTCGTGCCGTCGATTTCCGTGCCGCATGAGGCATGGATCGATTGGGACCCGGCTGCCGAACGTTTCATAACTGTGAAGGAGAAGCATCCGGATGGTTTGGCCGCGCGAACCAAAACCGTGGTTCATTACGCGGACGATCTTCTGGAGCGAAGATGGCAGGATGGGACACGTGTAACGGTCGGGGATTTCGTGCTGAGCCTGATCGTTGGCTTTGATCGCGCCAAGCCCAAGAGCCTCATCTTCGATCAATCGGCGGTTCCCGGATTCGAGACCTTTATGCGTCACTTCCGGGGCTTGCGCATCGTTCAGACAGAGCCTCTGGTGGTCGAAGTCTACAGCGATCAGCTCTTGCCAGATGCGGAACTCATCGCTGCAGCCCGGGCGGGGCTGTTTTACACGAATGTCCCATGGCACAAGATGGCGCTGGGAGTGCTGGCGGAAAGAGATCATGAGCTGGCTTTTTCCGCATCGAAAGCAGATCGGCTCAAAGTTGAATGGATGAGCTATATTGCGGGACCGAGTCTGGCGGTACTGGAGCGAAAGCTCGCCGCCGCGCGCGAAGACGCCTTTATTCCTTATGCCAAGACGCTGGCTCAATACGTCAGCCGTGAGGAAGCCTTGGAACGCTATGAAAACTTGCGCGTCTGGCATCAAGCCAGAAGACATTTCTGGGTTGGTAACGGGGTTTTTTATCTGCACGCGGTTTATCCGGTGGAAAAGATCGTCGTCATCAGGCGGTCCGAACTTTTCACAGATTCGGCTCGGAAGTGGCTGCGTTTTGTCGAGCCGCGAATCGCCGACGTGGAGGTCTCTGGGCCGCGCATGGTCAAGATCGGGTCCGGCGCCAACTTCGAAGTTCAGGTCAACTTTCAGGGCAAGCCGTACCCTGCCAAGGACATGGAGTTTGTGAGGTTTCTTGTATTTGATTCGCGCGGCAGGCTTGTCGAGCGCCGTGATGCGGAGCGTGTCGAGGAAGGCGTTTGGCGGATTGCGCTGAGTGAAGGACAAACCGCGCGGCTTGCGGCGGGCTCCAATCGCCTCGAAGTGGTGGCGACCTCGCGCGTAGTCGCCGTGCCCTCGTTCAAGACTTTTTGGTTCGTGACGCTGCCGGAAGACATTAGTTGAATGCCGTGGGCTCAAAGATATTTTTTTAGGCGCAAAAAGGGCACTGCATGCCCGCGTGCGCGGGCACGACGGAGAGATAGTTGTCCCCCGGCAACGTTTGCGGGAAAGATTTGCGAACGAGGAAAATTTTTCTTTGAGAAGGAAGTTACACAGATTTAGCTCCCATGCTCGGTAGAACTCTGCGCTATGTTTTTATTCGTGGCCTCTCCGTCTTCGTGACGGTGGTCATCGGCGTTTACATTGCGATCCTTATCGCCAATATGGGCGGCTATGTCGATGGTATCCGGCGAGCGCAGATTCGTGAGCAAGTTGGGTCTGCCATCATGGCCGATCGCGATCTCAGACTCTTACCAGCGGAAGAAATGCGTCGCATTGTTGACGAACGCATCCGGTTGGAAGAACAACGCCTCGGTTTGGACCGACCCTTTCTCCGGCGCAGTTTCAATTACCTGGCCGATGCTCTGACACTTTCCCTGGGACGCGCTGAACGACTGATCAGCGACACGGGCTCTAGACAGGTGCGGGCGATTATCCTGGAGCGCCTGCCGGCCACATTGTTGCTCTTCGGCACAGCCAATCTGATGCTTTTTTTTGCGGCTATCATAGCGGGGCTTTTCTTGTCGCGGCGCTACGGCAGTTTCATGGACCGAGCCGTGGTTGCGCTGGCGCCGACTTCGGCGGCGCCAGCCTGGTTCTACGGAATTTTTCTGATCCTCATCTTTGCTTCGATGCTGCGGGTGCTGCCTTTCGGCGGGATGGTGGAAGTCCCGCCTCCCGAGACGGCGCTGGCCTATGCTTTGAGCGTGCTCCGGCATATGGTTTTGCCACTGACGGCAATCATGGTCGGGTCGATTTTTATTTCCATTTTCAGCTGGCGCACTTTTTTTCTTATTTATTCGAGCGAAGACTACGTCGATGTGGCCAAGGCCAAAGGCCTGCCTTCAAACGCCATCGAGCGGCGCTACATCCTGCGCCCGACCTTACCGCCCATTATCACCAGCTTTGCTTTCACTTTAATCTCGCTTTGGAGCGGCGCAATTATCCTCGAGACAGTTTTTGGCTGGCCGGGCCTGGGCAGGCTGCTTTTTCAAGCCGCGGGTCAGTTCGATACTCCCGTCATTATTGGTTCGGTGGTGATTTACGCTTATCTGCTCGCGCTTACAGTGTTTTTATTGGATGTGATCTACGCGCTGGTGGATCCCCGCGTCAAAATTGGCGGAGGAGCGGTTACAGGCCAATGAGCGCGCTCAGGGAAACTCTCAAAGAGTTCGGGCACTATCCCTCCGCGATTATGGGCTTGGCGATTATCGCGGCACTCCTTGTCCTGTCGCTCTATACCATCGTCACGATTCCCTATAGCGAAGGGATTAGCTTGTGGCGCGGCGGCGAGGACATGTGGATCGAAAATCCGCGAAACGCGCGGCCAAGCTGGGTGAACTGGTTTTCGCGAGCGCGGCTACCGACAACCACCGTCGTCAGTACGGAGGGCGGTGCGATTAAAGAGGTGCGGTGGTTAGCTGGCGAACTGCAAGCGGTCGAAATTGTCCTGCCGGTCACCTATCACTACGACGGTTTTCCCAGCGAGATCAACTTGTTTCTCAACGCGGAATACAAGGAGCGGCGGCCCTATGTGTCCATGGCCTGGGCGACTCCTGACGGGCGGCGCATCGCTCTGGGAGATCGCAGCGTGCGCGCGTTCGAGCGTTACAGCATTTCGCTGGATCGTCACTTGTCGCAACGACTTGGGCGCATCCCGCCGGAAATTGCGCTTTTTGCCGGCCCCGAGGCTGCCGCGGATATCGAGGCGGCGGTGCCGCTCAGGGGACGATACGAGCTCAGGATCGAAGGGCTTTTGTTCGAGCCCGAGTCCAATATCGAGGCCAAGCTAGTTGTTTACGGTCAAGTTCATGGTCTAGCGGGTACGGACCATCGCCGGCGCGATCTCATGGTCGCGCTCCAGTGGGGTACCCCCATTGCGTTGGCCTTCGGCTTCTTCGCGGCCCTGGGCTCCACGGTCACGACTCTGTTGATCGCAGCCGTGGGCGTATGGTTCGGCAGGTGGGTTGACGCTGGTATCCAGCGCATTACTGAAGTGAATGCCATATTGCCGACGTTGCCCATTCTGATCATGATCGGCATTTTTTATTCGCGCAGCCTCTGGGTTATGTTGGGAGTAATCATTGTGCTTAGCATCTTTAGCCTCGGCATCAAGACTTACCGGTCCATTCTTTTGCAGGTCAAGGAAGCTCCTTTTATCGAGGCTGCGAGAACCTATGGGACGGGGAATTTTCGCATCATTTTTCGCTACATGATCCCGCGCGTGGTGCCTGTGCTGATCCCCCAGTTTGTCACATTAATCCCTTCCTTCGTGTTTTTGGAGGCGGGTCTCGCCGTCTTGGGCCTCGGGGACCCGGTTCTCCCGACTTGGGGTAAAGTGGTGAACGACGCCTATGTGAACGGAGCGCTGTACAAGGGCTATTACTACTGGGTGTTGGCGCCATCGGTGCTGTTGATTCTAACGGGCGCGGGATTTGCGCTCGTGGGCTTTGCGCTGGACCGGATTTTCAATCCAAGGCTAAGGACGGTGTGAGAGCATATGGCTACGGTCTCTGGTAGCCTGGAAGAATCTCGGCTCGGCGCTGGTCTGGACACACTTCTCCGGGTTGAGGACCTGCGGCTGTATTTTAGCACTACCAGGGGAGTGCTGCGCGCCGTTGATGGCGTGGGCCTCGAGCTGGGGCGCAATCGTTCTATGGTTATTCTCGGGGAATCTGGCTGTGGCAAGAGTTCGTTGGCCCGTTCCCTTTTGCGTCTGCTGCCGCGCAACGTTCACACTTACAGTGGGCGGGTGTGGCTCGATGATATCGATATCATGGCCCTGGACGATGAGCGCTTCAGGCGCCAGGTCAGGTGGGTGAAGATGTCGTTTGTGCCGCAGGCAGCGATGAACGCGCTCAATCCGGTGGTTAGAATCGGAGATCAAGTGGCTGAGCCTCTACTGGTTCATCGCGGTTTAGCACGGGAGCCAGCCTGGCAGCTGGCGCAAGAGATGCTCCAACGTGTCGGGCTGCCGGCGGATTTTCTCAGGCGTTACCCTTTTGAGTTGAGCGGTGGGATGCGACAACGGGCCGCACTGGCGATGGCGCTGGTGACCGATCCGCAACTGGTCATTCTCGATGAACCGACCTCGGCTCTGGACGTGCTGACCCAGGCCAACATCATGAACGTGCTCAAGCAGATTCGAGGCGATCTCAAGACCAGTTTCATCCTCATCACCCACGATGTTGCAACCTCCAGTGAGCTAGCCGACGACGTGGCGGTCATGTATGCCGGACGTGTGGTGGAATTGAGCCCGGCCAGGGGGTTCTTTGGCGAACCGCTGCATCCATACTCGCAGAAACTCATGGCCAGCGTCCCGCGGTTGCGAGATAACAAGAAGCTAGAATTTATACCGGGCGAGCCGCCGAGTTTGATTAACCCCATACAGGGATGTCGTTTTGCCCCGCGTTGTCCTTTGCGGTTCGAGCGCTGCGACAAGGAACCTCCGCTGCTCAAAACCGCCGACCGTCGCCGCGTGCGCTGCTGGCTGTACGATAAATAATAAAATAGATGGAGTATTGGAGTGGTGGAGCAATGGAGTACTGGTTTTAATTCGCACCACCCCAATACTCCACCACTCCATTACTCCAAGTTCGACAGGTGATATGAAGTCAGAAGTCGTCAATCAGCCCCGACAAGACGCAAACATGATTGCTGAGGATGTGCTGTTGTCGGTGAGAAACCTGCGTACGGAGTTTGAGTTGCGCCGCTGGGTATTTGCCCGGGCAGGAGTTGTGCGCGCGGTGGACGATGTGAGTTTCGATCTCCACCGCGGCGAAGCCGTTGCCGTCGTTGGCGAGAGTGGCTGTGGCAAGAGTAGCCTGGCAAAGACGATTCTCGGACTGCACCGACCAGCCGCCGGGAAGGTGATCTTCGACGGTAAGAGCCTGGCGGAGCTAAATGCGCTTGACATGCGGGCGTACCGCTCGCAGGTGGGCTACGTGCAGCAAGACCCCTACGGGGCGCTGGCTCCATTCATGAACGTGCGGCGCATCCTGGAAGAGCCTCTGATCGTCAATGGATTGGGCAGCAAGAGCGCGCGAGCGCAGCGTATCCGCGACGTGTTGGAGGAGGTCAGGCTCACGCCGGTTGATGATTTTCTGTCGAAGTTTCCGCACATGCTGAGCGGCGGACAGCAACAACGCGTGGTGATCGCCAGGGCCATGATCCTGCGCCCCAAGCTTTTGGTAGCGGATGAACCCGTGTCGATGCTCGATGCTTCCGTGCGGGTGGAGATATTGGAATTGTTGCACGGTTTGCAACGCGCGCACAATCTCGGAGTTCTTTACATTACCCACGACCTCTCTTCGGTGCGGCATTTTTGCAAGCGCATCTTTGTCATGTATGCGGCCAAGATCATCGAGAAGGCCGAAGTTGACGAGCTCATCCAAAACCCGCTCCATCCATATACCCGGGCGCTGCTCGCAGCGATTTCGGATCCCGATCCGGATAATGCTACGAGGTTCAAGGATCTCCCGCCCGGCGAACCGCCAAGCCTTTTGCAGCCTCCGTCGGCCTGCCGATTTCACCCGCGCTGTCCGGATTTCATGCAGGGGCTGTGCGACATCGAAAATCCACCTTATTTCGAGCCAAAGGCGGGGCATCAAGTTCTGTGTTGGCTTTACCGCTAAGGGCGACGCGAGATGAGTTCTTTGACGATCATCGCAATCGGTGTGGTGCTCCTGCTTGCAGGCTTTTTACTTCCCTTCCTGATGGTGCTCAGGGTGATCGAGCCCGGATTCGCGCTGAGCTTTTTGGCTCATTTGTCATCTATCGTTGGTTTGCTGGCAGCGCTCTATGGCATTTTCGACTATGCCGGCACGAGTGGCGAACGCGACACGTGAGGGCAGCAGTGACACGGGCATCGACAGGTTGAAACAACGATGCTCACAGCAGAAACCGATAACAAGTGAAACTCAACCACGCACTGCGGCAGCGGTTGCTTTAAGAACTCCCTTTCTGCTAATCGATGAGTGACTGCACGGATCATCGCAACAGCTCGTTGTAACAGGGGTCGGTCATAAGCAGGATTTAACGCCAACACAACAAGGAGCCACGCCAGGATGGAAGCCAAGAGCCGCGGGCTGGACGAAGTTAAAGCGGATATTTTGCGTCGCGCGGGCAGAATCAATCCCTTTGAACGCGTTGAGCGAAAGGAAGTTGAGGCGTTGCTGCCACGGTTGACCAGTCTCGATGTGGATTTGTGGGGGCGCGAATGGGGGGCGCTCGGACGCAAATACGAAGCTCTCGCCGAAACGCAGGAGCGCGAGGGGAAGTTTCAGGATGCCGGTAAGACCTATTACCAGGCATATGAATACTACCGGATTGGCAGATACCCTGTGCCGAGCAGCCAGGAGAAGATGAACTGTTATAAAGGGGTGCTTAGAACCTTTCTCAAAGCCGCGCCCTACCTGGATCCGCCGCTCGAGCGCGTGGAAATTCCGTTTGGACAGAAGAAAGTGGTCGGGTATCTGCAGGTTCCTCGCGGGGCAACGCGGCCACCGGTGGTCATGCACTGGGGAGGCGTGGATGGTTGGAAAGAGGATCGCATGACGAACAGTGAATATTTTCATAGAGAAGGCCTGGCCACGTTTACAATCGATATGCCGGGCGCCGGAGAAAATCCTTGCTTGGGCCAAGATCCGGCAGCGGAGCGAACCTTCTCCGCCGCCCTCGATCACCTCGAAGGCCGGCACGATATCGACGGCAAGCGGATTGCCGTGATGGGTGCAAGCTTCGGCGGTTATTGGGCGACCAAACTGGCCCACGTCGAAGTCGGGAGATTGCGCGGCGCCGTCAACTGGGGAGCTGGCTGCCACTATACCTTTCAACCGGAGTGGCTGCGGCCCGCGCTGACGGAGCGGGCTTCGCAGTATCTGATGGGGCCCGCCAGTCTGCTCGATGCGCGCTCGTATATTTTCGGCGTAAAGACATTAGAAGAGGTGCTCGAAATCGCGCCGCGGCTGTCGCTCGTGGCGCAAGGAATCATCGACCAACCCTGCGCGCCACTGCTTTGCATTAACGGCAAACTGGATGACCAACATCCCGTGGAAGACATCTATCTGCTGCTGGAACATGGCAGTCCAAAAGACGCTCGCATCTTTGCTGATGCGGGTCATATGGGTCGCAAACCGGGCGTGGCGAACGACGAAGTGCAGGCAATTGTCACCCGCTGGCTGAAACAAAAGCTTTCTGCGTAATCCGCAATGTGCGCCGCGACCACGGTGCTGTGAGATTCCTGGAGCCGCGAAGCCGCCCAAACAAAGAAACAAAGATTTCACCACGAAGTGTTTCATGATCTTACGCTCGCCCACAGATGATGAAAATGAGATCTCAGGCACAGAACGGCGGCGGCAGGATGGAACAAGCGCTGATCAAATCCCCCAATAGCCCCCTTTGCAAAGGGGGCGGGCCGCAGGACCGGGGGATTTTCTTTTCAAGCGGGTGACTGAGTTTTGCATAAGTTCAATTTTCAAAGGAGGCACGAAGAGCCTAGCGCGGCCGAGCCGCAACCAAAACGAATATCTCCCGCAAAGGCGCAAAGGGTCTATCACGCGAAGCGCGAGGAGGAGGATGGAAGATGGAGGATGGAAAAAAATAGTTCGAGGTTCGGCGTTCGACGTTCTGGAGAAGGAATTACACCACAGAG